>JBFGLD010000277.1:0-6943 GCA_041576335.1 Anaerolineae bacterium
GTGACGGTTCGCTCCGAGATCCCCTACCAAGCCCGCCTGCGCCACAACGCCACCGTCGTCACTTCATTTACCGGCCAGGGTATTACCCTGGAAGGGTTCGACATCGCCCACAGCGGACCAGGGGCAGGGGCGCTGGTTATCCAGATCCAGGATTTGTTGGGCACCTTTAACGGCGATAATGGCGGGACAGACCCGGTGGTTGGCCGAAACACGCTGCGCAACAATATCCTTCATGATAGCTACGACCACGACATCCTCAAAGTAAACAATGGCGCGACCCAAGTCACTATCGAAGGCAACATGTTCTACAACCAAAGTGGCTCGGATGAGCATATCGACGTTAACAGTGTCACGGACGTGCTCATTCAAGACAACGTTTTCTTCAACGATTTTGCCGGCAGTGGCCGCGCCAACAGTAACAATACCAGCAGCTACATAGTCATCAAGAATAGCAACGGCTCAAGCGACACCAATCTTGGCAGCCACCGCGTTACCGTGCGGCGTAATGTATTCCTCAATTGGCAGGGCTTCAGCGGGCAAGGATTTGTGCGGGTTGGCGAGGACGCTTAACCTTACTTTGAGGCTCAAAATGCAGTCATTTCTTAGCCCATGCTATCCGTTATCTTTGCAGCAGATCCAGCGTCACTTCATTCCCGGACGTCAGTCCTTGTTCAAATTTGGTGATATTGTCCATCGTCACCTCGGCGATCCGCTCAAGCGCGTTATGAGTGAAGAAACCCTGGTGACCCGTGACGATCACGTTCGGTATGGTCAGTAGCCGGGCAAAGACATCGTCCATAATCACGTGGCTGGACAAGTCTTCAAAGAAGAGGTCCGCTTCCTCTTCATAAACATCCAACCCCAGGTAACCCACCTGACCTGACTTCAGCGCTTCCAGAACGGCCTGGGTATCAATCAAGGCCCCGCGGCTGGTGTTGATCAGCATCACCCCGGTTTTGACCTGGTTCAAGGTTTCGGCGTTGATCAGATGATACGTTTCCGGCGTGAGTGGGCAGTGCAGGCTGATGATGTCAGACCCGGCCAGCAGTTCGGGTAGGTCAACATACTGGCCGCCCAAGGCTTCGAAGGCGGGGTTGGGGGAGCGGTCGTAGGCCAGCAGCTGGCAGCCAAAGCCTTGCATAATTTGGGCCATGATCAGGCCGATCTTGCCGGTCCCAATCACCCCCACGGTCTGGCCGTGCAGGTCAGAACCCAGCAAGCCGTCCAGGGCAAAATTACCCTCCCGCACACGGGCATAGGCTCGGTGGATTTTGCGGTTCAGGGCCAAAATCAGGGCCACAGCGTGCTCGGCCACGGCATACGGGGAGTAGGCCGGCACCCGGGCCACCGTTAGCCCCAATTCGTGGGCGGCGGTAAGGTCCACATTGTTGAAGCCGGCGCTGCGCAGGGCGATCAGGCGCGTGCCTTGGGCCGACAGTCCGGCCAAGACGTCGGCGTCTAATTCATCATTGACAAAGGCACACACGGCTGGAAAACCGGCCGCCAACACCAAGGTCCTACCGGTCAGGTGCGGCTCAAAAAAGACCAGTTCGTGCCCGTGGGCTTGATTAGACGTCGACAAGAACGTTTCGTCATATGGTTTTGAATTGAAAACAGCGACTCTCATGTGATGAGCTCCTATCTGGATGAAACAGTTTTAGCTCGATGAATTTTCGTTTCATCATAACTTGTTCTTTCATTTCCACCAAACTTGCGTTCCATTGACTTTTTTTCTTTGCGGTTCCGGATCGAGGCACCTGCCCCGGACCGTCCCGGCCAGGACCAGGCTTGCCCCAATGAGGACCAAGTTCTTGACAATGTACTGCCCTTCGAGCGTCAGCCCATATGGAAAGACGGTCCAGGTGATTTCTGGCGAGATAGGCAGTGGCAAGGCTGTGCCCGGCATCTGCAGGAAAAGCAATAGCAGCGTAAAGCGCAGGAACTTGCCAAACATCAGGCCTAGGCCAATTGGCGATTAGTTTGGGCAGCCGGAACCGGGTCTGGAACCGGGGTGGGTTCGCCACCCAGGGCCATGATTTTGTTGGCTAGAAACTGAGCGTGCATCTGCTCATCAGGCACTTCACTTAGGAAAAACTGGACGAGTTGAGGCCGAAGAGGGTCGGTTAATTAGGCCGCATAAGTGATATATTGAACAATGGCCGATAGTTCGCTGGCCAGATCTTTGTTTAAATTATCGATTAGAGCTTACTTCTGCACTGTGTATCTCCTTGTCAGGTCTTGGCACAACGTCGCGGTACCTGGTCGTTTCGCCGGGTCGGTCTGGCTTGCCACTGAGATTGAGTTGTTCTGCGTCTGCGCGTGTTGGTTTGAGGCCGGTTTGTTGTTGTCGAAAGGAATATGGGATCTGTGTAATTCTAAGGCAGTCAATGCCAAAGCTAACCTTTTCTTTGGGGTTGTAGGATGCGGCACCACTAGTTGAATTCAGCTGTAAATTCAGGCAAAACTTCCAGATGCGTGCGACAGGGCCGCTCGACGCCGAGTTTCCGGCAGACCATGTCGGCCGTATGCTGCGCCATCAGGCGGTGGGTGGTCCATTTGCCACCAGTAATGGTGATAAAGCCCTCGACACCGTCACGCTGAGCGTGGTCGAGCAACGCGAAAGTCCGACTGACCTTACGGTTGTCACTTGCCTCACCGTCAATATTTTTGAACAGCGGTCGCACGCCGGCCCAAGCTCGAATGTTGGCGGCCCGGCTGTAGCCGGGAATGAGCGCTTCACCCGCTGCCAGCATTTGACTTATTTCCTCGCCTGTTACGCCAAACTTTTCCGGGTCGTCAATCTCAATGTCGGTCGTGCCGACGATAGCTTCGCCCTTTTTCGGAACAATGATGTCACCGTCGGACGGTTGCCGGCAGCGATTGATCACAGTCTTGAGTGGTATATGCTCGACCGAGACCATCGTTCCCTTGCCAGGGATAATCCCGACGTTAACGTCGGCCAGACTCGCAATTTTACCCGCGGATGGTCCAGTGGCACTAACGATCATATCGGCCAAGATAGTAACCTGCTCGTCCCGGCTGTGGTCTTTGCACACCGCCCCGATGACGCGGTCTCCCTGACGGACGATGTTGATGACTTCGTGGTGGGTTAGAATTGACGCACCGTACTCCTGCGCTGATAGGGCCGTTACCTGGGTCGCAATATAAGCATACGACACCGCGTCGGAGACCCAGAAGCAGTGAGTAATCTGGGGATTGAGACGTGGCTCTTCACGTAGCATCTGCTCGACCGGTACGCTCTCAACCGGCATCCCGACCCGACGGCTGCTGCTGAGGAATGTCTCGACAAAGCCCAGGTCGTCTCCAGGCATCAGCACAAAGAAGCCGCCGGTATCGTCAATACCGTGCGGCAGGATGCGGCGTAGGATTCGATTTTCCTGCACACACTCTTTGGCTGCTTCAGGGTCGGTGACAACATAGCGACCGCCACTGTGGAGCAAGCCGTGATACTGGGTCGTTGTGCCGTCGCTCAAACCGTACCGTTCCACGAGCGTGGTTTTGAAGCCGCGCATAGCCAAATCGCGAGCCAAACCTGTGCCAGTAGAACCCCCGCCGATAACGAGTATCTCTGTCTGTAACTTCCGCATTATTAACTCCTTTTATCTGTTTTTCTTGTTCGAAACTTTGATTTAGCCGTCGGCACACATCATCTCTAGTAAGCCCGGTTGTGGAAGGACCCAGCATTCTGAACTGGTTAATGATTTCAGCGGGGACAGCGTTATTAGTCGTCTTTTTCTCGCTTGTTAAGCGGCTAATTGATCAATTGTGTTCTGAGACGCCTTTTCCGCATCTTCTACAGCTTTGGCCAAAATCATTACTGTTGGCGCCCACAGACCAACGAAAATACCAAACCGTTCAGCTCCAGCCCGGTCACCCCCTCGCACCAGGAGCCACACCAGGATGCTGAGTATCACGGACGCAAACGAGCCAACATATAAGGTATCTGAGTTTAGACCAAGTCCACGAATTTGTTCAATCATTTTATTATCTCCTTTACATTGCCTAATTGTTTTTTTTGTTAGATTTTAATGATGCCGCCAAGGCCAGAATGAAAGTAATGACCAAAACTACCAGTGGTAACGAATTTATTTTTTGTTTCATGCATTTCACCTATCAATTAGCTTGTGTTGCCAGAGCATTTTGGTTGCCCATTATCGAAGTTTTGTGAAGGTAATACCGATAGTCTACTTTTCCTTGGAGAGAACGATACCATTTGGACAATGGTTGCCAAGCCGGCGATGAGTGGACGGCTGACGAATCTTGATCTATGTCTGTAATTGGTTCAGATACGGTAACTTACCTGGTTTTCTTTGAGTGCTAATGGCTGTTATTTTGAATTATTGCTTTGCGCTTAACTTGTTCACTATTTGTACATATTTTATCTATTTATCTTAATACAACATTAAAATAGGAAAAACACCTTTTTCGTGAGCACAACTTGGCCTAATAACAGGTAACATATCCAAAAAAGATACGAGCCCACACCTGCCGGATCTCTGCCACTGACGGGAGACGCAAAGCAGCTTGAACTATCACAAACTCAAAATTCTAGTAGAATATGTGTTTTTGTCAAGCGAAAATGGCTCTTCGTCACCAATAGTGCAACCAAGCCGAAAATGCAGATCAAATACGTCTCACACAGCCAAAAGAAGAAGACTGCACCTTTCTTGGCGAAGAACCCATTTCATCTGGCGAGGCCCATAAATGAGTAAAAGGGTTTGTTTCTTTCAGCCATATCACCAAAAAAGAATGTAACTAGTCACCATGATTAGGGCGATGGGGAGGGCGATGTATAACACAACAAAAGCAGCAATCAGGGTCAGGGCTGACTTTTTCAGTTCTATCTCGTGGGCTATGCTCACGGCTTTCAACAAAATAGCCAGACTCCAGATGGCGGCCACCAGGCTGAGGGTCTGACCAAAAATACCAAGGGCAATTCCCATAACCGATGTTGGCGGCACAAAGGTTAGCACAGCCAACAGTTGGGGAGCCACGGCCAGGGCTGTCAGACTTAAATGTTGTCGTAATGTTCCCCGTCCACCCCATAATTTGGCGATAACCATGACCAGCAACGTATAGGGCAACCAATTGGCCATAAGTTGAAAAGGGGTCCTGAGCCAGTCCCCAAAAAGCTTAACAATACGGCTTGGCCGAACGCCAAGAGGGGGTTCAAGGGCGATGATCCGGGTTTCAAGGTCGGTCAGAAATTCGGTCACATCGCGTGTCAAGAAGGAGCCAATACCGCGTATCGGCTGACCAAAGAACTGTTCAGATAGTCCGGACATGTTGGCTCCGGCTTGCTCAACTTGGGTTCCAGTCCTTTCAACCTGACTGGCGAGGGTCTGAACCCGTTCTGCCAAGGTTGCCTGCCCTAGAGCCTCACCCAAAACAACCCATTTGCCCAGACCCACAATCAGGCTGATCACAAAGAATAGTTTGAGGGCCCACCACAACCCATCTTGAGCCTGTTTGATTGCCAGAAATGGTTCTGTTTCCAGCCGTAAAATTGCATTGTATCTGCGCCATGCTGTTTGCATTCCAAGATCCTCCTGATTTGGATAAGCGACAGGGTGGTTATTCACTACTTGACAAAAGGTAAGAATGGCCGTATCCAGTCTAACCAGCGAATGGCCGTATCCAGTCCTGGAACTTGAGACAAGCCATAGGCTACCGTGATCAACAGCAGGCCAAATAAGGTTAGGCCGATGATGAGGTATGGTAGGAGAACAACCGCCAGATTACGTTCCCAGGATAGATTGCAGGTGTGCTTAACCGCCTGGTACTTCGTGAGTAACAGCCACAAAGCAACAATTCTCACCCAAGGTCATACCGGGTATCACCGTTGCCACGAGCAAGAGTTTGGGGGCATAGGCCAAAGCCAGCGTCCCCATAAATTGTTGGTAATTGCCTTGCCCCCCCAGCCAACGACCGATACCATAGGCTAACGACCCATAAATGAACCAACTCAACAAGCTAACAATCAAGGTCACGAGAAAACCAGTCAGCGTCCCCAGCCATGAGGGGGCCTGACCAACCGTATAGGCAAGCTGCCAGGCCACGGTGTAGAGCTGCTTGAAGCTGGTGGCAAAATCTGGCGATTGGGTTGATGTTTCTTGATACCACGTGGTCTCGGTTAAGGCTTCGAAAACGGCCGTTTCCACCAAGTCAAGCCGGGGCGTAACCCCAATATCCAAGACCAAACCAATCGCCAGGGCCACCCCAACTGTGAGCAATATAACAAGCAAAATAAAAAAACCACGCCGAAGTGGATGCTTGGCCTCGTATACGGTGGCATAAGCACCGTCATCAAGTAGCAAGGCTTGCCCTGCCAAACGCAGTGCTTCGGTCAATCTTATAGGCACGGCTATAGATTCTGTCATGCTCTTTTTTCCTCTAAGAATGGTCTATTTTTTCTCTGACTTTCCCTTTAGTTTTGTCTCAGTCCAGGTCATTCGGCTAGAGTCAAAATGGGATTTGGCCGATTTCAGGAAGGGTTGGAAATGATCGCTGACATAGTTTTCTGCACCTTGCTCTGAAACGTCCGCCAATGTCTTTCTGTAGCTGTCTAATAAGATACTGCTGATAAAAGCCCAGGGTGACGGTGTAGATGTGTGTCTGGCGTATTGATTCGGGAAATAGCGTATCGGTCAGCAAGGCGGTGGTGCCACCAGCTACGGCGGCCAAAGAACAAACCGTCCGTTCCGGCAATGAAAGGCTATATTGTAGGTGTTGACGAACCTTATCACTAAAACTGTTTTTCTTTTCCATAATAATGTCTCCTTGGTTGAAAAGTAAGGTTTAGAAAGATTTTGCAGAAAATTAGCAGGTTTATGAATCCGAACAGGTTGGTGTGTCCGATGCTGACCAATTAGCCTTTGCAGTCACCTACAAACCGGACCATTTTTACCTTCAACCGGGGCGA
>JBFGLD010000278.1:0-6931 GCA_041576335.1 Anaerolineae bacterium
GGCTGCTTTTGGGGAGCCGATGGGGCTGACCGCAGACCGCCGTGGCCAACAGGTACATAATAACCCTCGCCAGCCTGGGGCGTTATGGCGATTCCGACTAAATTTGCCTGGACTTCATCGGTGCTATCGGTTTCAACGTCAACAGCTATTCTGGGGCTGGCCTTTAATTTTGCTGCCAGTTCGTCTAGTTTTGCCTGGGTATCTACAGCCAGGTATGTCCCATCCGGTTCAGTTGGCCCGGCCGACTTGGGCTTGATCGTTGCAATTTCCATGGGTAACTTGTCGGACGGGGCGCCGGGGATACGGTTGAAGATCGTATTAAACTCAAGCTCAACAAAAAGATTGGCGACCTCCACCAGGTCGAAATCGCGGGTTTTACCCGCTTCGATATTGAGTTCTACGCCGGGTACATCCGTGATGATCCGGCCTAGCTCGCGCGAGAGAAAAGCATTATCACGATCAGCTTCCAATTTGGCGCGCACGGATTGTGAGATTTCAGCCAAATGGTCATAAATGCTTTCCAGCGTGCCGTACTGCTGGATTAATTTGGCTGCACCTTTTTCCCCGATGCCTTTAACGCCGGGAATGTTATCGCTGCTGTCGCCGACCAAGCCCTTCATCTCGATAAGCTGTTTGGGCGTCACGCCATATCGTTCCAGAACGCGGGATTCGTCATAAACTTCACGGTCTGAAAAGCTGCGTCCTGAGATTAAAACCTTGATCTTGGGAGCCACCAATTGAAACGCATCCCGGTCCCCGGTGACAATGATGGCCTCGATGTTGCGAACTGAGGCCTGGTTGGCCAGAGTGCCCAACAAATCATCAGCTTCATACCCGTCCTTGGTAAAAACCGGCATGTTAAAAGCCTTAACCAGTCGCTCAATGCGCGTGATTTGACTTCGCAAATCGTCCGGCATTTTTTCACGCGTGGCTTTATATTCACCGAACATTTGGTGCCGAAAGGTATCGCCAAGGTCAAAGGTGATGATGAAATATTCCGGGTCGTATTCTTTCCAGACGGCTAAAAGCATATTTGTAAAACCATAAACCGCGTGGGTTGGTTCGCCGGCGCTGGTGTTGAAGGTGGCCGGCATGCCAAAGTAGGCCCGGTAGGCCAAGGCGTGGCCGTCGATAAGAACCAGCGTTGAGTCTTTGTGGGTCATTGCTCTGTCTCCTTTCGCAACATCGCCGACTTTACCTTAGAAATTCGCAGGAGCAAATAGCCCGCCCCACACAGCATAGTTATAAACCACCACGCTGACAAATAGCATGCTGTCGATACGATCTAAAAAGCCGCCGTGACCGGGGAATAGTTGAGAGGTATCTTTGACGCCGGCCTGACGTTTCATCATCGAAATAGAGAGGTCGCCAAACAGGGCTACGACCGGTACCACAATGCCCATGATCAGCCCGGTCCCCCAACTGAAGGATGAAAAGTAAACCACGATTCCTGCTCCGACAAGACCGCCTGCCAGCCCTCCAAAAAATCCTTCCCAGGTTTTTCGGGGGCTAAGGCGTGGCCAGAGCTTGTGCCGTCCGATTGCTCGACCCACGAAGTAGGCCAGCGTATCGGCACTCCACGTAGAGATAAGTGCCAACCAAATCCAGGCTTGGCCATTAGCCAGCTGCCTTAAGGCCACCAGGTGAGCCATACCCCAGCCAATGTAAAGCCCGCCGGCCAAGGTTAAGGCCCAATCGGCAGTGGGGCTGACCGTGTCGGTGTGCCAGAGTTGCCAAACCAAGGAGGATAGGAGAATGAGACTGATGCTGGATACCAGGCTTACATCGGAGCGGTAGCTATTTAGCAAAAGCAAAGCAATTAAGCCGAGGGTGAAGAAAGGGGTGGTATTATAACCACCCACTTTCATCATGTGGTTAAATTCCCAACCGGCTATTAAAGCGATGAGAAGCACGCCGGCAAAAAACCAGACTCCGCCAACATATACAGCGCCAACAACAATGGGCAGCGCGATAAGAGCCGTAATAACTCGCGTCAAAAGCATTTACAGTTTTGAGTTAGGACACCCGGATCCCCTCATCTTACTTAGCTGCTCTGGCCGTTGGTGGGAATCTCCGGTGCCCCATCATCGGACTCCAACAGCGGATAAGGTTGTTGGCTGCCCTGGATTAATAGTTCGTCGTCAAGCTCAAGGTCACTTTTACTGTCCGGTGGAGCCAGGACGGCTACTGAAGCGACCACGTCATCTTTTTTAAGCTTCATTACCAATACGCCACGCGTTGCGCGACCCATTTGTGAAACATTTTTGAGCGCGGTACGGATCATCATGCCATCTCGAGAAATAAGAGTGATGTCGCCCTGGTTAGAGACCACGCGTCCTGCCACAATTTGGCCGGTTTTGGCCACCTCTTTCGACAGGGTGCGCACGCCGGTACCGTTGCGTCGCTGCAAAGGATATTCGTGGAGCCGGGTTCGCTTGGCAAACCCTTTCTCGGTCACCACTAATAAATCGGCGTCGGGATCAATCACATCCATCCCACAAATTGCGTCATTACCTTTGAAACGCATAGCTCCAACCCCGGCCGCTGTTCGCCCCATCGCCCGTACGTCATTTTCGTTAAAACGGATCGCCTGTCCCTGGCGCGAAACAATGATTACCTCGTTGTGGCCACGGGTTAATTTAACCCAGCCCAATCTATCATCGTCGTCAAGATTCAAGGCGATGAGCCCACTGGGGCGTACCGACGCAAATTCGCTTAAACTCGTGCGTTTGATCCGCCCTTTGCGGGTTAGCATGATCAAATATTCGGCCTCGTCAAAATTGGGCACAGCCACTGTAGCAGTGATCTTTTCTCCGGGCCAGATGTTGATCAAGTTGACGATGGCCGAACCTTTGGCGGTCCGGCTGGCATCGGGTACTTGGTAAGCCTTTTCCGAGTAAACCTTACCCTTATCGGTAAAATAAAGGATCGTATCGAGGGTGCTCGCCGTAAATAGAAATTCGACAAAATCCTCCTCACGAGTAGTCATGCCGGTGACGCCGCGCCCGCCACGACCCTGGCTGCGATAGGTTTTGGTGGGTACACGTTTAATGTAACCGTGCTGGGTGACGGAAATCAGTACTTGTTCATCTTTGACTAGATCTTCTTCATTAAAGTCTTCAGTCGCATCGATCAAAATACGAGTACGCCGCTCGTCACCATACCCTTCTTTTAACTCTTCCATATCTTTTTTGATTAGCCCCAGGATTTTGTAGGGACTTGCCAAAAGATCTTCAAGGTAGGCAATGGTCTCCATAACCTCTTTATACTCATCTTCGATTTTCTGGCGCTCCAGAGCTGCCAATCGTCGCAGCTGCATATCTAAAATGGCTTGCGCTTGAGCGTCGCTGAGGCTGAAGTTTTGCATAAGCTGGCTGCGCGCCGTGTCCGCATTTTGGCTTTCACGAATCGTTTTAATGATCGCATCCAAGTTGTCCAGTGCAATTCGCAATCCTTGCAAAATGTGGGCACGAGCTTTGGCTTTACCAAGTTCAAATTCAGTCCGGCGGGTAATAACTTCCCGGCGATGTTCGATGTAGGCCGTCAACGCACGTTTAAGCGGCAATAACCGGGGTATGCCGTCGAGCAGTGCCAACATGTTAATACCAAAGGTCGATTGAAGAGTCGTATACTTGAACAGCTGATTGAGCACCTTTTTGGGTTGCGCACCTCGTTTTAGCTCAATCACTATTGAGAGCCCCGCCCGGTCCGACTCATCTCGCAGATCTGAGATGTCTTTAATTTTGCCATCACGCACCAAATCGACAATACGCTCCAGCAGCGACGCTTTATTGACCTGATAGGGCAGTTCAGTGACCACAATTCGGTGGCGATTGCCTTTCATCTCCTCGATCTTGGCCACAGCCCGCATGGTGATCCGACCTTTGCCGGTGGCATAAGCATTTATCAAGCCTTCCTGACCAAAGAGAGTGGCTCCGGTCGGAAAATCTGGCCCTTTAACAAACTTCATCAAATCTTCGACGGCCACATTATCCACGTCATCAATGCGGTCGATTAGATAAGCAATTGCATCACAAAGCTCAACCAGATTGTGGGGCGGAATATTGGTGGCCATGCCCACCGCTATCCCCGAGGTGCCATTAAGGAGCAAATTGGGAAGACGGGCCGGCAATACTTCCGGCTCTTGAAGGCTGCCGTCGAAGTTGTCGACCCAGTTAACCGTATCTTTGTCGATGTCGGCCAGCATTTCTTGGGCAATTCTGGCTAAACGGGCCTCCGTGTACCGCATGGCCGCAGGACTATCGCCGTCTACACTCCCAAAATTACCCTGACCATCGACCAACGGGTAGCGCATCGAAAAATCTTGGGCCATGCGCACCATGGCATCGTAAACAGCACCGTCGCCGTGGGGGTGGTATTTACCCAGGACGTCACCCACAACGCGCGCACTTTTGCGCTGTTGCGTGGTGTGACGGAGGCCCATATCGTGCATGGCGTACAGGATACGACGATGCACCGGTTTGAGGCCATCTCGGGCATCGGGCAGTGCTCGCGATACGATGACGCTCATCGCGTAGTCGAGATAAGCTACTTTCATTTCGCTTTCAATATCAACAAATTTTACAGTTCCGATATCCATTTATTTCTCCAGAATAAGAGGACAGACAAATCGTAATTAATTTGATAATTCTTGCTCAAAGGGATGACCGTTTTGCCAGCCAAGCCGACCTGTTTTCCGTAAGTGCTCTAGACGCCGGATGCTGATTTCGCAGTAGATCGGGTCGATGTCGACGGTAAAGCAGCAGCGTTGATTGATTTCGCCGGCCAGCAGGGTAGCCCCCGAATGGCTAAAGAAATCAACAATCAAATCATTTGGTTGAGAACTCGCTTTTATGATGCGCTCAATGGCCGCAAGTGGTTTTTGAGCATAACAGCCAGATACGTTTTCCTGCATTCTATAAAATACTTGTTGAATATCAACCCACACGTTGCCGGGTCGAATATTGGTTGATTTGCTGCGTTCCAGATTTTCAGTTCTTCGACCGTTTACGGCTTTGTAATAGCCGCGCAATATCTTGGGAATATGCGTGAATTGTACCTGGAACGGCGGATTGCCTTTGACATAATAGAGCAGTTCTTGCCGAACCGCCATCCAATTTCTTTGGGTGCCATACCCTCGCTGGTTGCGAAGGGTTAATAAACTTCTCGGCTCAAACTCCAGCTCACGCATCATAATCATGAAGTCCGGCAGCGGCTGAAAATGGTGTTTTTGATCAGCACCCAACCAAATATAAAGCGAACTATCCTGATCTAAGATACGCCAGGTGTTACACACCCATTGTTTACACCAGGAAATATATTGAAATAATGCTCGCTTTTTAAAAGCGACAAGATTATAAGGCGGGTCGTGGATGGCTAGCTTTGCGCGCTCTCCAGCCATCAACTCGTCTACTTGGGAAGAATTAGTTGCATCTAAACAACCGACTTTATGACGGCCCGTGGGGTCACCCCAAATTTCACCGGGGGTCAGACGACAATAAGGAAGTAATTTGCGTCTTATTACCTCATCTTGGTCTAGTCTTGGTAGAGGATTATTTTTCATTTTATGTTACCTCAATAGTATAGCATAGCTTGCCCTAACCGACAATCAGACTGGCCTCAGACAAGCCCCTGAGCCGGCGAAATTTTCGTTTTTGCGCAGAAAATAGCTACATGTTGTGGTTTATAACCCGGCCCAAATACTACATATAGGCACGGTTTACCGTCCTGATCATGATAGCCACGTTAGACGTTTATACGGTCCAACCTGGCTGCCGCGGTAGAGTTGTATCCTTGATTGGCAATTACAGCATCAGTTTTCCGGAAGGTGGACTCTAATAGAAGATATGTTCTATTGCATTACCGAATCACTTGTGCTAAACTACACGATGTTTTTTAGAAAGCTACCACAAGGGTGACAAATGCTTCACGAGATTGCCGACAGAGTCTTTGTTGAATTTGATTATGAGGGCGCGAACGTTGGCTGCATCCTAACGGACGAGGGCGCCGTTGTGGTTGATACACCCATGGTTCCCGAAGAAGCCAGGCATTGGGCCCAGACCGTGTTGCAGCTGGCCGATAGAGTTCTGTATGTGTTTAACACAGATCATCATCGAGCCCACGTCCTGGGAAATCAGCATTTTGAGGCCCCGATCATTGCCCACGAAGCAGCCTGGAAAGAGATGGCCAATTATAAAGATACCTTTATCGAGCGCACGAAAAATCTATTTAAGAGACGACCCGAAATCCAAAAACAGTTTGATCAGGTGAGAATTATCAAACCCGAACTTTGCTTTACAGGGAAACTGGTCATGGAACGCGGCGGACGAGAGTTATACTTTGTTCATCTCGGAGGCCATACTCCGGCCACAAGCGGTCTCTACTTGCCCGAGGAACGCATCTTGTTTACCGGGGATTTGGTGGTCGTCGATGAACATCCGGCCTTAGGCCAATGCCACAGCGAAGAATGGTTAACTAAATTGCGCTGGCTTCGCCGCCAAAAGTTTACCCAAATTGTGCCCGGTCACGGCCCGCTATGTAATGTAGAAGCCAGTGAGCCCGTCTCGGAGTACATTCGGGCGATGCGTTCTAAAGTGCGAAGCCAGTATAAATCGGGCCGTACCAAGGCCGAGGCGGCCGTTGTAATTAGCCAGATGCTCGATTATTTTCCCTACCGTCAGGGTGAAAAATCAATTATCGAAAAGCGCATTAGGGCCGGTGTAAGCCGGGTATACGACGAAATGAAGGTGATTTACGCGAATTTATAAATCATGTTGACAGTAGGTTAACCCTGTGCTATACTTTTTTTTCGCCTCCTAAAAAAGTGGCGGGGCCTCGGGATGTAGCGCAGTCCGGTAGCGCGCTTCGTTCGGGACGAAGAGGTCGGCGGTTCGAATCCGCCCATCCCGACTTTGCAATGATTAATCAGCAA
>JBFGLD010000279.1:0-6892 GCA_041576335.1 Anaerolineae bacterium
AAGTCCGGGCGGTAGTTTCATGGGCAAAACGTTCTTTGTAGGGGTCCATTTCCTCGACCCGACCTTTATAAACCACGCCCTTGATGTCGCACATCGTGATATTTTTTCGGGGGATGCCGGCTTTGACCAATAATTCGGCGCAGCCGATCCCGGCTGCCCCTGCGCCGGCTATCACCACTTTTACCTCGGCGATGTGGCGACCCGTCAGTTCCAGCGAATTGAAGATGCCGGCAACGGCGATAATGGCTGTCCCGTGCTGGTCGTCGTGCAAGACGGGAATGTCCAGCAGCGCCTTTAATTTTTCTTCGATATAAAAACATTCAGGCGCTTTAATATCCTCCAAATTGATCCCGCCGAAGGTAGGGGCTACAGCCCGGACCACGTTGACGACTTCGTCAGGGTCAGTAGCGTCAATCTCAATGTCAAACACATCGATGTCGGCAAAGCGCTTAAACAATAAACCTTTACCTTCCATTACCGGCTTGCTGGCGAGTGGGCCTCGATTTCCCAGGCCCAAAATGGCTGTGCCATTGCTAATTACCGCCACGAGATTACCTTTGGCCGTATACTCGTAAGCGCTATGGGGATCGTTAGCAATTTCCAGCACGGGCACGGCGACACCGGGGGTGTAGGCCAGGCTGAGATCATACTGGGTGATGCTGGGTTTAGTCGGTACGACCTCGATCTTACCTTTGCGCCCCTCGGAATGATAGCGTAGGGCGGCTTCATTGGTGATTTTTATTCGTTTGTCCACAATTTAAACTCCCTCAATTTTACTGTAAAGCTAATAGTCGTTATCAGCAAGTGATATTTGTCGCTATTATTGGTGACAAATGTCCTGATATTTAATGAAGTAAAGCTTGCATCATTGATCAAAAGGACGACGTCGCTGACCGGGCAGAGCAGCAGGGGTATGGTGTAGGTATACTTCTATTGACTCTCTTGCTCTGTTTGGCCAATTTGATGCCTGATGCTAAGATACGGCGGATTATTCGGACAAAAAGGAGATACAGTTGAATCGTAAAGCACGCAAGTCCTTGGAGCGCTTGAGACCGCGTTTTGAACCCTTGCTAACCGGTATAGAGCCAACGATCCGCGACGTTTTTTGGCAGCGGATGGAGAAAATTTTCCCCGAGGCCTTTGACTTGCTCTTAAACTTGTACGGTACGTATTACTCCTTTTTCTATCACCTCGAGGTAATCCTAACCACGCTGACCCAGGCTTTTGTTGACCGCCCGACAGACCTTAAGGCACTTGACGCCCAACGCGAGGTCGACCCACTCTGGTTTCAATCAGAACAGATGGTCGGCGGGATGTGCTACGTAGACTTATTCGCCGATAATCTGGCGGGCATTCGCCAGAAAATTCCCTATTTCAAGGAGCTCGGTTTAACCTATCTGCACTTAATGCCCCTCTACAAAGTGCCGGAAATTAATGATGGGGGTTATGCAGTCAGTAGTTACCGCGAAATCAATCCGGCGCTGGGAAGCATGGCTGAGTTACGCGCCCTGGCTGCAGCACTTCGGGAAAACGGCATTAGCCTAACCCTAGATTTTGTATTCAATCACACCAGCGATGAGCACGAGTGGGCTCAAAAAGCCTTGGCCGGGGATGAGGACTATCAAGAATATTATATTATGTTTCCGGACCGCGCGCTGCCCGACCAATATGAACGGAATCTGCGCGAAATTTTCCCCGAACATGCACCCGGAAACTTCACCTACCGCCCCGAAGTTGATCGCTGGGTCTGGACCACGTTTAATCCATTCCAGTGGGATTTGAATTATTCAAACCCGGCCGTTTTCGATGCCATGCTGGGCGAGATGCTCTTCTTGGCCAACGTGGGGGTAGAGGTACTTCGCCTGGATGCCGTGCCGTTTATTTGGAAACAACTAGGCACGGCCTGCGAAAATCTCCCGCAGACGCACACCATTATCCAGGCGTATAATGCCCTGCTGCGAATTGCTGCGCCAGCCACGAAATTTAAGTCGGAAGCGATCGTTCATCCCGATGACGTCGCTAAATATTTTGGTCAAGGCAATCGGGCCGGGTATGAGTGTCAAATTTCTTACAACCCAACCCTCATGGCCTTGCTTTGGGAAACGCTGGCCACCCGAGAAGTCAAACTGCTCAAATACGCTATGCAGCGCCGTTTCCAGATACCCGACAATTGCGCCTGGGTCAACTACGTTCGGGTACACGATGACATCGGCTGGAGTTTTGCCGATGAGGATGCGGAGGCGTTGTGGATGAGTCCTTTCGATCATCGCCAGTTTTTGAACCAGTTTTATACTGGAAGGTTTCAAGGTAGTTTTGCCAATGGTCTGCTCTTTAATTATAACCCGCTTACCAAAGATGGCCGAATTAACGGCACCTGTGCCTCGCTGGCAGGCTTAGAGCAAGCGCTTAATGCAAACGATCCTATCGCGATTGAGCTGGCGATCAGAAGAATTTTGTTGATCCATAGCGTTATTTTTAGCCTTGGTGGGATTCCCCTTATCTATCTTGGGGATGAAATTGGTACCCTTAATGACTACGGTTATCAACAGGACGAAAATAAGTTTGATGATAGCCGCTGGGTTCACCGGCCCAAGACTGATTGGGAACGGACGGCCCGCCGACACGATCCGGACACAATTGAGGGACGGGTATTTCAGCCATTGGCACGGCTGATCAGCCTTCGCAACAGCCATCCCGTGTTTGCCGGAAATAAGACACAAGTCATCGATACAGGCAATCTCCATGTGTTCGGATACATCCACTGGCGATATTTTCAGGGACTGTTGGTCCTAGCCAATATTTCGGAGCACGATCAAGAACTTGGAATGGCGCGCTTTCGTACTTATGGTCTGAAATCACATGTGCGCGATTTGGTAACGGATAAGGATGTTAACTTGGCTCGCGATTATACGCTTCAGCCGTACCAGTTCTTATGGCTGGTGCCAAAATAGAGTGCGTCCCAAAATTTGGGAAACCCCCAAAATAGTAAAAAAAGAGCGTAGTCAAACGGCTACGCTCCTTTTTTTCAATAAAGATTTGCTTTAGCAACC
Organism: Anaerolineae bacterium; assembly: GCA_041576335.1. Classification (GTDB taxonomy): domain Bacteria; phylum Chloroflexota; class Anaerolineae; order 4572-78; family J111; genus JANQQF01. The sequence continues at coordinate 3,051 of JBFGLD010000279.1, forward strand.
CGGGAAAGTTGCCACATCAACTTTTCCTCCGAAGAGTTTAGCCAATCGTGTCAGACTACTTGAGTTGATTTCTCGTTCTAACTCTTGCAGAATTTGTTCGCTTGGAATCTGGCCCAAGGCGTCTAGCTCCTTTTCTACGGCTGCCCGGCGGGCAACAATCCAGAGGTAAAGATCGCCTTCCGTAATGCCTGGAAAATAGTCTAACTCGTGCCGCTCCCGGATAAGTTGCACCACAGGCAAATAGACCGTATCATACCAACTTGCCGCAGCCTCTTCATAGGAAATCTGGCGATTATCAGCCGTTTCTCTTAGATATTTATGAACCTGTATATGGTCTGTCGCCAGTCCGTAGCAATTTGGTTTCGAGAATTCAATATTGTGGCCCGGTTTGGTATGGTCCAGTTGAGTTTCTGACAAAAATTTAGCGTGCTGCACCTTAAGCAGCATAGTTTGTGAATGCAGCCGATGTTGAAAAAAGCTCATAATCCGGGACAACGGATTTGGACTATTCTCTGCTATGACCCCCTCGATGACGTCTTCGTTAGGAATATAACCCAGCGCTTCCATTTCGTATTCGAGCGCAGCGCGATGCAATAGTAACCAGGCGTACAGGTCGGCCTCAGTACGGTTTGGAAAACTCTTCAAGATATCGCGCTCGCGGATAAGCTGAACCACCGGCATATAAACCGCATCATACCAACTGGAGACCGCCTCATCGTAAGAGATTTCACAATTGCACTCAGTTTCCTTTAGATACTTATGAAAGGCAATGTGTTCCAGTACCAGACGATAGCGTCCCGGTTCGGTGAAGACGATGTTCTGGTCGGACCTGATTTTGTCCAAACGGGTCTCCTCAAGAAATTTGGCTTGTTCCATTTTTAGCAAAATGTCATCCAGAACGTCATCCTTGGTGATAGGGACCGGCGATTTATATTCAATAACGTGGGCTTCAATAACTTCTGCTCTATGGGCTCTGGCCACAGAGATCCGGTGGTTACCATCACGTACAAAATAGACGTCGCCAACCTTATATACTTCAATGGGCGGATAGCCTTGGTCGTGAGCCACGGCATCAACGCGCCGCCAGCGCTCGACGGTCATATCACTTTTTGGCAAGAAGGTGCGGGTAAAATCTCGGTAGCGGCCGGTGCTACCGATAATCTTGTCCAGCTCTATTTCCTGTAAGCCTTTGTAGCTTGAGTCTCGTAAATTTAATTGTTCTCTAACCTCCTCAAAAGAGAGTAAATCATTACTTCGACCGCTAAAAGCACTTAGCCATTCTTCGATGAAGGCCCGTCGTCGTACAGCCGCAAATTCATTGATTGATTCAGTACTTAACATAGGACCTCGCTGTGGACCATATATAAAAAGAAAATGCTTCTCACGGGTTGAGAAGCATCTTCGCTCTTTTTGGTTGAGATTTCTGTGAATTCAATCTTGTACAGAAACGATAGCCCGCACAGCGAATTTGTCAAGTCTGCCTAGATGTTATTGGTTAGATGCCGGGTAAAGGTCCTGTACCTGGTTTCGAAATACGATTTGACGGCGGTAAAATGGATGACTCCCAGGGATAAATTATATGGCGGTTGGTTATGGCACCGTAATAATCAGGCCCATCATCTGAAAATAGATTTGAACGTTGGCGATAGTGGAGCACGGCCGTCTCGCACTCACAACCCACCGCGGCCAATCGCCCTTTGACGATCATAATCGCCCGGCCATTGCCCCAAATGTCATCGACAATTAATATGCGCCGATTGATGAGTAGCGTGTCCGGCGGAAATTGCATAAACGTGGGCCAGGCCAATTTTTGATTGACATCGTCGGGAAAATAGACCGAGGCGGTCAACACGTGCTTAATATCCAATACTTCGCTTAAAATTCCTCCCGGTATTAGCCCCCCTTTGGTGATCATAAGGAGCCCGTCAAATTCTCCTCTAAATTGAGGGAGAAGGTGATCGATGAGTTTATCAATGTCCGCCCAGCTTAGAACCTCCCGTTCTAGCTCAGGTTCGGGCAAATTCTCGGATGGTAAGATGGTCATAGTAGCGCGTCTTTATTTTAAGAGGGGCCTGCCGTTCTCAGAAAAAATTTCAGTAATACTATATTTTACGTCTATTTTTAAATTGTGTCAATCTCAAAAAAATCTTAAGAAAGCATAAAGAGACGAAAAAAACCTCTACCTGTGTAGCAGTAGAGGTTTGCCTTACACGTACCGGTTTGGTAGACACCCGGACGGAAGCGTTTACTCGGTTAACAAAGGCTTTGAACTCCCCGGCAGCTCGAAATCGCTGCCGATGATAATCCGAAAATCAACATCGCTTTTCAGATTGGGGCTGCGTCGAATGTTTTCCTCTTCGACCTTGAATATGGCTGTCAAAACTTGCAGGGTATAAACTTTCCCCTCGTCATATATCACCATTATCGTTTGGGGATACTCGGCATCGGTATCAGCCGGACCAAATTGGGTGATATTAAAGCCTTGCTGCTTTAAATAAAGCGCTACTTGAGAGGCAAGACCAGACGTACTGGTTCCATTTTGCACAACCACCCCGCCATTTTCCTGAGTCAAAAAGGTCTTAATTTCTTGCTGACGTTGGGCTTCCTGTTCAATTTCCTCGGCCCTGGCTTGGGTTTGAGCCGATTGGGCAGCTTCGATCTCGGCTGGAGTGGGCCCATCCGGGGTAGTGGTTTCAGCAAACATCTCATCAATCATACCCCCGATCTTCTCGCGGAGTGGAAGTAGCACCTGGGCGCCTGTTTCGGGCACGATGTAGTCAACCGTGTAGCTGGTATCAATTACCGCAGACTGAATACTTTCGGGGTCGAGCACGTCGGCCAATTGGGCTAACTCAATAATGTCAACCAACTGTAAATCAGTTTTAACCGTACCCGCCATGGTATTCCAGAGTTCGGGAATTTTAGGAATGATGCCAAGTTGTAGCGCTTTATCTCTGAGGGAGAGAAGGACCTGCTGCTGTCGTCTGGCACGCGAGAAATCGGACCCAGGGGTAGCCCGTGTCCTTGCGTAACGTAGAGCATTGTATCCGTCCAAGGTATGGGGACCGGCTTCGATATAAAACGGATCGAAGCCGTAATTATTATCAGGGTAGGAAGGGTCATCAATGGTTTCTGGAACATAAACTTCAATCCCATCCAGCGTATCGACGATTTGGCGGAATCCGTCAAAATCAATTTGCGAATAAAAGTGAATGGGTACACCCAAATTGTACTGAACTGTTTTCATGGCTAAGGCCGGTCCACCGCCGGGGTATCCATCTCTGTCGCCAAAATAGTAAGCCTTGTTAATTCGATCTTCGCTGTACCCGGGGATAGCAACCCACAGGTCACGTGGAATTGACAGCATCCCTGCTGTTTTTAGGTTGGGATCAACTGTAACCAAAATCATAGTATCGGTACGAGAGAACTGCTCGTCTGGTCGTTTGTCGATACCAAGTAGGAGAATATTAACCCGCTCTTTGCGCTCATAATCCGGCAGGGGCACCCCAGTCATGCCTGTAGCCCCATTGTCACCCCGGCTGATGGGGAGCACGATTGGCATCGTTCCATCTCCGGTCAGCGGGAGAGCACGGAGAGGTAGCGAAAGGTCAACATAAGGAATAGTGGTCGGAAAGTTGGTTTGATTAGCTATCTTTTTGGCTGCATCCTTGACCACCTGGTAGAAAAGATAACCTGTATAGACCCCACCCGCCAAAAAAATTACCATCATCCCTAAAACCAGCATTTGTCCCACAAACGGGGGGATGATGGGTTGCTTGTAATGCTTTGTTTGTGTAGCCATAATATTCAAATTATATCACGATCTTTAAGGCAAGCAAGAA
>JBFGLD010000280.1:0-6871 GCA_041576335.1 Anaerolineae bacterium
CACGTACAACCCGGTGGGACGTAGGAGGGCGTCGTAGGTGAGACGTCGTTGAAAGTTGCGATCATCCCAGGCGCGGATGGGCTTGCCCATCACGTTGGTCAAGGTCCAGCGCGCCCCGGCGTCCGTACTGCGTTGATGGACACGATTGCCGAGCATGTCATAATCGTAGATCATCACGGTGCGGCCTAAGGCGTCCTGCACTGCGCGCTGGTTGCCTTCGATGTCGAGTTGGACGCGAGTCTCATATTTGCCTAATGCGCCGTTATCGGCGATGGTTAGAAACGGGCGGCCCAGGGCATCGAAATGGGCGATGGCCGGGGTACGGGCGTGAGCTTCGGTTCGCCGGGCCGCTTCCCGGTCGGGAGCGTTGGCACTGGCCCGCATTTTGTCGTACCAGGTGGGCAGATAGTCGGCTTCAGGCAATCGTTTGAAAAAATCGCCGACATCGTCATCGGCCTGCGGGTCGAGCTTTAGGGTATCATTGACATCCCAGGTTACCTGCTGCCAGGGGTCAAAGACCACTTTTTCGTAAGTGTGGGTGGGGTGCAGCGTGGCGACGACGCGCTCCAGCGGATCGTAGAACAGGATCGGGCTAACGCCGACCTGGACGCCGAACTCAAACCGGTGGCCCTTCTCCGTAAGCCGGCTGAAGAACGGTTCGTACTTTCTCACCGGCTTACCCTTGTTGTTGAAGATGGTCCAGCCGCTGCCGACCCAGCGCGGACTGACCGGCGGCCCACCTGCTGAGAACGGCCCCGGTTCGGCCTGGATTTTCTTCTGAATCTCGCGGCCAAAACCGTCGGAATAGCTAAAGCTGATCTGGATTTTTAAACCCTCCGGCGGCAGCGGGTCGTTTACGTGTGTCTCGCGCGCCAGGGCGGCGGCGTAGACCGGCAGCCATTGGCTGGGGTCATGGGGGTGCATCTGCCGGGTGCGGCGGAAACGATTTGGATCGTAAATAAAGCGGGTTGTCGCGCCCCTGAGCAGGCCGGGCGCGGGCGTGTGGGGATCGACAGCGTCATAAAAATCATCTATCTCCGGCCGAGTTAAGTCGGTTTCAAATCCCGCCAGAGCATCACCCAGGTTCTCAACATCCTTGCCCATCACTGCCGTGCCGACCACCATGCCAAGCGCGTCGAAGGCTGCTTCGGAACGGTTGCCGTTGGGATCGGTCACCTGTTTTGGCCGAAGCACCCGATAATCGGGCTGGGCTGTGACAACGTTGCCCAGCGCATCTTGGGCCTTCACTACCAGCAGGTCATAGGCGTAGTCCACGGTGACACTCTGATCAAACGGATCGACAAACCGGCGGGGCAGGAAGAAATGTTGGCGCGCTGCAGCCAGTTCTTGGGCGGCGGTGGCGGCAGGGTTGGCCACGTTAACATTAACCTCATAAAAAACCCGGCCCGATGGTATCCACCAGGCGCTGTCAAGGTTGACGTAGCCGCCCTGGTCGCCGCCCTTGCCCTCCAGTAGTAAGGCAGGATTAGGCAGTAAGTTCTGCGGGGCTTGTCCGTCGCGCCGGCGTTGGTAGATGCTCGCCAGCAGCCCTGGCGTGAAGGCCAGCCTGTAGCTCTCGAACGGCAGCGCCAGCGACTCAACCTGTCCCGGCGGCAAAACGCCGGTCAAATCGTTTTTTCGATAGTACGTGCGTATATGTTCGATCAAGCGCAGCCGGGTTTCAGCCGGGGCGTTGACCGCATGGCGGCGCCAATCCCATTTCTCATAGGGCCAAAGTTTGCCTGCATCAGGCTCAGTTTGCTCCGAAGGGAACAGGCTTGAGGCCAGAGCGGCCATGGCGTCGAAGCGGAATAGCTCCACGCGGGTGTCGGCAATCGGCGGCTCCGGCGGCTTAACGATTTCATACATCCGCGTCTCAACGGGCAGCCCGATCCGATACCATGCCGCTTCATCAGGATAGTTGGCGAAGCGATTCACCGTCAAGATGAGATGTGTTTCCTGCTGCTCAGGCAGAGTGACGCCGGGTAACGCCCGCCGTCGATAACCTATAGCCAGCGAACGCAGCACACTGCCAAAGGCGTCAGTCTCTAGAATGATGGTATGGCTCACCCGTGGGTCGGCGCACTTCTGGCCGTCTACTTCCCCCAACTTCCGTTCGTAGTAAAAATCTATCGTCTCGCGAGCGTGGGTGAAGAATACGGCAGATTTGTTGTAAGCCGTTTGTGGCTGGAGCAGCTCGATCGTGTAATTGCGCTCGGAGACACTGTAGGGGCGGTCGGATGCGTCTGTATCATCGAGCGCGTAGATCTCCTGCCGTAGAATCGAGCCCTTCAGGGCGCGGTACGCCTGGCGCACTTCCGGGCTCGTTAAGGTATAGACGATGCGCCTGCCAACGCTGAGAAGAATCGTCTCCGGCGGCACGGTATCGTCGAGCAGCATGGCCCGAAGCTGCGGCTGGGTTAAGCCGGTCACCGCCTCGCTAAGATCGCCCTCGCGGTAATACTCGTGTTCGAATTGGGCTGAAATGCGCGGCTCATCGAGGAACGCGCCGGTGTGGAACCATGTCCGGGTCAAGACGGGCGGCACGTGCGAGGCCGGATCAAGATTGCTCGTGCCAGACAGTTCGCCCGACGCCGCGAGCGTCGCCATTTCTTCGGTATCCCACTGCTCGACCAACCCAAAACCCCGAAACTCCCGCTCCACACCGTCGTAGTAACCGTGATGGTAGGCATAGCGGGTAACAAAGCGGTTACGGCTGATATGGTCGTAAGTTTCGACTCGCTCGACTACGTGGACCGGGAAGGGTAGGCGAGTAGTCCAGGCGTTGCCCGCGGCCTGATCGGCCAGGTAGAATTTAGTGGAGGGCGCGTAGCGTACGCGAGTCTCTGCCCCCAGGTTGTTATTGACACCTATCAGTAGGTGCGGCTTTTGGCCGTTCATCAAGTCAATATAGCGGATGGGGTGGGCAGCGTTGCCGGGCAGGGGAGACGACCAGACCAGGCACGCCGTACCGTTGCCCAGTAAATCCACTACCTGCACCGCGGCCAAATTGTCGAGGTGCGGGAAATGGGGCAATAGTTGGGCCCGGCTCCACCGGTTGCCTGCCTGGTTGAAATAAATCTCTACTTGACGCCGGCCCAGGTAGAGAATATCGGTCACACCGGAGCCGTCTACGTCAGCCAGCCGGATGCGCCGCTGGTCGAACAGGTTGGGCTGGTCAAACCAGGGTGCGTTGTCCATGCTGACTTTGCGGCCAAAATGGCCATAGCCCAAACTGGGCCAGTAGCAGACCTCGCCGTTGCGGATACGCACGAGATCGGTCAGACCATCGCCGGACATGTCGGCCAGGTAAATCGATTGGACGCCATCGGCAAAGACCTGCCGGGGCCCGCTCTCCTCATCCCACGCCTGGCGGACCTGATCACGTGGGCCAAACCCCTCCTCGGCCAGCGAAGGATACCAGCTAAAGACATGATCTTCGGTGATGAGCAAATCTGCATGGCCGTCGCCGGTTAAATCGACAAAGCGCAGGTTGGGATCATCCCAGCCAATGTTGGGCAGAGAAGGGAAAGGTCTGAAAGGCGTCCAGTGCCGGTCGGGGGTACGTTCAAAAAAACCAGGTGTGGACCCGCTAAACAGGGCCAGGTCCAGTTGGCCGTCGCCCGCCAGATCGACCAACTGCTGCCGGCTGCCGTTGAGCGCCGCCAATGAGGGTTTCTCGGCCACGGTTTCCAAGGGGCCAAAGTGGCCGTTGCCACGGTTGGGTTTGTAGTACCAGGCGGTCGCCTGTTCGCACAGAATACCGGAAAGCCCTTCCCCATCCAGGTCTACAAACCGGTACTGTCCGCCATCCAGGCCGAGGGGGAGATTATCCAGGCTATCGCCATCGATCTCTTTGATCTGCAGCGCCTCGGCCTCCTCTGGCTGAAGACCGTCTTGCAGGGGAACCTGGCTATAGTTGAACTCAACCGGCGGCAGCGATCTCTGCAGGAAGTGGTTGCCGTTTTCGTGAGCATAGCCAGACTGGGTGACCGCAGTCAAATAGCAAGCCACCGGGCCGGCGACATAGGTAAATTCAGTGGACCGCACCAGATAGTCAGCGATGCTGTTCAGTTCCTCGGGGAAATGGTGGAACATAAGTATGCGGCGGCAGAGGCGATAGGTGCGCACTTCAAAGCCGGCCCGGTAAGTAGAAAAGGGGTCCTGGCGCATCGCCCACGAGGCCATGTCGGGCAACTGGTTGAATACGGTTACAAAGGTGCGCCCTTCAGCTGTGGGTAGTTCGGCCATAAAATGGCCTTCGCCGTAATCAAAAACCACCTCAAAGAGCCAGTCGCGGCGCTGGGAAAGGTCTTCGCCGGGTTGTCGCGGCCTGAGGTTGCCATATTTGACTCGCTTCAGATAACGGTTGGCGGCGCGGCTAATCTGGCTGCGGTTGCGTTCATGAACCTGGCTGAGATCAACCCCCTCTGAATTTTCCGGCTTGTATTCATAGATGATGGCATTGCCTTGTTCATCATAGCTTTCACATATGAGCCATTGGAAAATACGGGTGGGGTGATGCGGATCGGAGTCGGCGGGATCGAAGATGCGGGAGTTGTTATCTTTACCATATAACGTGGTGATGTTGTCGCGGCTGAGCGACCGCCAGTGAATTTCGCCGGTAGCGGTATTGGTCCAGCGTTCGATCCGGGCGAATAGACCTTCCAGGCGGGGCCGGTAACGGCGGATGTGGTAAGTTACACCGTCAACGATTTGGGGCGAAATAACCTCAGACTGCCATTGGCCGTTATTCTGGGCCAATACCGGCGTCAAATCTTCCACCCCGGACAAAATGAAAATATCCGATTCGTGGCCATCCTGATAGCGAGGCAACCCCTTGTCCGTCTTGCGTGAAATTTGAGGAAGGGACAGGCCCCAGCCCAGGCCAAACGGCCCGTTACCTGCGCCAGAGTCATACCCGAGCGTAAGCTGTGGGCCAAACCCAAGGCGGCCTGGGCTAGTGGCGATAGGCACATTCAGTGAGCCGGTCCCGGTTGCCGGGTTGGCGGTGAATTTTTCGTCGATCCCACGGATGGCCCCGCCGCCTTTGGGCAGGGTAATGACTGGCGGCGCAAATTGACCTTTACCAGAGGATGGTTCTTGCCGATCGCTGTTATTGCTGCTGGGACTGTTAAACATCAATGGCTCCTGTGCCAACATTCAAAAGCATATCCGGTATAACCCCTTTAACATGGGCGAGACTGCAAAAGTGCAGAATCAACGTCTTGCGTGCTAAGGGCCGTAAATTTGGATATTTAACGCAGCTTGTGGCTAAAATGGGGTTGGAAAAAGGAAAGAGGGAATTTGGGGAGTATATCATGCTTAGTATCACCGGTCAATAGGGATCTTTTTCCCATCCATTAATTACTGTCAGAATAGTCGTTTGGATCGAGCCTGGGAGGGGCCGCAAGGATTGTGGGCTTTTTCTCAATATTGACTTTGTTTTTGAGGTGAAATATAATAACCTCCAACAATTTGAATAACGGACATATGTGGATTTTGATATCCAGTATGGTTGGGCCAGGCCCACTCGCTGCCGGGACAAGACCGTGGCTATCACAGGAAGCCGCTGACAGCAAGTTAGCGGCTTTTTTGTATCCTATTAACTGCCATTCAGCAAAATCAGGATGAGAGGGTGCAGTTGTGAAGTTGAGAAAACACAAGATCGTTCTTCGCGGAGAACGCGTTGTTTTGCGGCCGCTGACAGAGGCTGATTGGGGCCTTTTGCTCAGATGGAACAGCGATCCAGAGGTCTTGTATTTCGCCGAAGGTAGCCGCTTGTTTCATCGAATGACGAGCACCATGCTCACCCGGATTCAACAGAAAAATTTTCATACGGCCAAAAGGAGACAGCTATTTATGAAGAAAGTCGTGTTGTTGCAAACTGCGGTCATTACAATCTTACTGCCGGCGTTGATGTCCGTCTTGTTTGGGTCTGCCAATCAACCGCTGGCGGACGTAGTCCTGGCAGATCAAGGGAACGTGTCCGACGAAGGCCAATCGATTGAGCTGGCACAGTTCGGCGGTGAAAGCGATGAAGTCCCGCCCCCCGTGGTGGCGCCTACCGCTGTGGATGCGCTTAATGCAGAGCCGACCACGCTGGTGTATTTCACACCCCAAGATAGTGACGGTACTGGCACTGCCGTGTCGTTGTATAACACCACCGCAGTCACACGTACCGTCAATGTCAAGGGGTTCAGTGCCGCCGGCTCACTTACAGTCAATGTGAATGTCGCTGTGGGACCGAATGCTTTGGTGCACCTGGTAAGCGACTCGCTAGCTGCCCCCACACCACCCAGCTGGACCGGCAGCGTATTTACCAATTTCACCGACTTCACGACCTACGCCAGCCTGGCATTGCCACAAGGGATCAAGGTAGATGGCAACGTCGTCTTCAATCCAAGCACCGGCACGATCGATCCGCGCGCCGATCAGGGCGCGATCCCGCTGCGCTTCAGCACCGATCCGTTGACGGTATTCCTACCGGCTGTTAAAAATAGCCCGTAGACCCAGTCGCGGCTAACAATGGCGTCCAGCCGACCGTTAAGCGGCTCAGGCAGACCATTGACCCGCAGCAGATACCGCTGTTCCATCTGGGCACTTGCGGCCGGGAAACGCGCCGGCCGCCGGTCGAGAAACAGAGAAAACAGAAACCTAAGCAGGCCACAGTCCAGCGCAAGAAACGGCGAGGTCGGTGAGCCATACGGAAATCGGTCAAAGAAGAATAAGAAGCGAGACAATTGAGTTTATCGCAGCCGTTGTCGCGTTTCGGCTAAGTATCGCTCCGCTTCTGCGTTGGGGCTGCTCAATAATTGATGAGCATCCCGCGTAACCACGAAATCAGCCAGGGCATGCAACGCCTCTTTGG
>JBFGLD010000281.1:0-6848 GCA_041576335.1 Anaerolineae bacterium
AATATTATCAAGCCCATACACCTATCGCTGGGTTTACCTGTGGCGGCAATTTGTAGGTTATGCGGCAGCCTTGGCATTTTTTATTTTGATATATCAATCTCGAGCTCGCAGCGCTGTGAGTGCTTCCGAAGTATTGTTAGTTAGCAGTATGATTACCCTGGCTTTGCTGCGCCAAGACCCAAACACTATCTCACGAGTCTGGCTATTTGCTGCCGTCATCGGTTTAAGTATGGGGCAAATTACCTGGGCTTTAAACTATTGGCGGGCAAGCACGCTCAACGTGGGCTCACTGTTGCTTTTAATTTTTTACGTTTTGGTGGGCTTAGCCCAGCAGCAGCTGTTGGGTACGCTCTCCAGGCGGACGCTTTGGGAATTTGGCTCTATTGCCCTCATTGCTATGGTTGTGATTTTGAATTTGTAATGTAACGGCTCACTTTTTTGCCGCGAATAAGCGTACCCTCAATCCCCAAACCAAAAATTTGATTTTAATCAATTATACCGACTCTTTGACTTGATTACCAGCATTAATGTATGGCCGGGAGTGTTTCTCGGTCATTTAATTTGTTTTAGTCGCATGGTCATGGGCCGACCCAGCCTGAGCATCCCTTGAATCGTCAAACTTTCGTCAGAATAAGGTCGAGCAATAATAGGCGGCGTTTGCTATTATTGTTCCAGCTGAAATGATCTGTTCTCAGAAATTTTCTCAATTGACAACAGTTCTCCTTCAAGCTACACTACAAAGGAAATTATTTTCTCTTGTCCGTTTTACGGCAAGATGAGGTGTCCTGATGATTGAAGCTGTGCATCTGACCAAATATTTCGGCGAGTTTATTGCAGTTAAAGACATTACGCTCAACGTTGCGGAAGGAGAAGTGTTGGCGTTGTTGGGGCCGAATGGAGCCGGAAAAACCACTACTGTTCGTATGCTTGGCTCGATTCTTAAGCCCAGCGGTGGATACGCTCGTATTGCCGGTTACGACACCGTTCAGGATGCCAAAGCGGTTCGCCGCGTGATTGGCCTGCTGACAGAATATCCCGGCCTTTATTTACGGATGAAGGGGTTGGACTATTTGAATTTTTTTGGCGAACTGCAGGGGATGCCGGCTGTAATAAGGCGAAATCGAAGTGAAGCGCTTTTAAAGCGCTTCGAATTGTGGGATGCCCGCAACAAGCAGGTGGGACAGTACTCTAAAGGAATGAAGCAGAAGTTGACGCTTGTCAGGGCCATGCTGCACGACCCGCAGGTCCTGTTTCTAGATGAACCAACCTCAGCCATGGACCCGCACAGCGCAAAATTGGTACGGGATGCTCTGATCGATCTACGCCAAGAACGGAGAACGATCGTAATTTGTACCCACAATTTGGCCGAGGCTGAACAGCTGGCCGACCGCATCGCCATAATTCGTCAAGGCCAAATTATCGCCCAGGGAACCCCCTTTAAATTGAAAGAGCGCTTATTAGGCGACTCCCTCATGGAACTTCGCCTGGGCTGCGTGTTAAACGGGTTAGTTGAAGATTTGGCGGACCGGGTTAGCGTGGTCGCCCAGGGAGCTGATTGGCTGCGGTACACCGTATCTAACCCGGCCGAATTTAATCCTTTCCTGTTAACCGAACTGGCTCGAAGAAGTATACCGGTGATTACGCTCAGCGAGGTGCCGCGTAGCCTCGAAGAAATTTATCTACGCATCGTTGAAGGCGATCAATCGATTAGGCCATAGCCTCCGGTGCGTGGTTTGAGATAGGTTGTTCCCATCCTTAATTAGGAGATAAGCTGCATATGGCTGTTCAAACAATCGTGCGCCAAGATCGTAATAGCCTCCAGACCGCCTTTGTTATTACTCGACGGGAACTGCGCGATAGTATGCGCGATTGGCGCATCGTGACTCCGATTGTTATTCTGACAGTTATCTTCCCGTTTTTGATGGACTTTACCTCGCGCGTGGCGACCAACTGGGTATCCCAGTACACTGATCCCATTCTGGTGGAACGGCTCAACCCTTTTTTGCTTATGATTGTCGGCTTTTTTCCGGTCTCATTCTCCTTAATTATTGCCTTAGAGTCCTTTGTGGGCGAAAAGGAGCGAAATAGTATCGAGCCGATTTTATCCATGCCGGTCAGCGATTTTGAGCTTTATCTTGGTAAATTACTGTCCTCGCTGCTACTGCCGCTGTTGGCAAGTTATTTAGGGATCGTGGTCTTTCTCAGCAGCCGATTTTTCACCTCGCCGAGCTGGGTACCGCCGCTTGATTTGGCAATTTTAATATTTCTGTTAACAACAGCCGAGGCCCTGGTCATGGTTTCAGGAGCTGTAGTAGTTTCAAGCCAAACGACGAGCGTACGGGCGGCCAATTTGCTGGCCAGCTTTATTATTATTCCTATGGCTCTCCTGTTACAGGCTGAGAGCATCATAATGTTTTACGCCGAATATCAAGCGTTGTGGTGGTTTGTGGCCGGGCTATTAGTGGTAAACCTAATTTTGGTGCGGATGGGGATCCGGCTCTTTAATCGCGAAGAAATACTTTCGAAGGAGCTTGACGAATTAAGCCTGAAGAACATTCTACGGGACTTTAAAGGTTACTTTCTGCGCCCGCCCGAACTTGCCGCAAATCGCGGCAATCACGAGTTGGCCAAATTTAACCTTGCCCGATTTTACCGGCACGACATCCCTTTGTTGCTCAAGGAACAATATCTCCCGCTGGTTGTGGTCACCGTGGCCGCCATAGCTGCCGCCGTATTGGGTGTACTCTTCGCCCAGCGCTATCCGGTACCTCCAGAAGCCTTTCCTCTCCAGGACATTTCGTCCGATACCTTTGTAAATATTCAAAAAGCGCAGCTGCTGCCAAGAATAAACACGTCGTTTATCTTTTTCAACAATTTGAGGGTCATTGTATTAGCCAGTGTGGTTAGCGTTTTCTCGTTTGGGGCCCTGGCCCTGTTTCTAACATTGATCAATGCCGGGCTGGTAAGTTTTCTGATTGCCGAGGTCGTCATGCTGGGCCACAATCCCTGGCTGTTTGTAGCAACCTTTATCCTGCCGCACGGAATTATCGAGGTGCCCGCCGTTTTTATCGGTATCGCATTTGCTTTACGGATGGGGGCCGCCTTAGTGTCGCCTCCGTTCGATTTAGACGTTGGTCAGGCGCTGATTTTGACCACAGCCAACTTTACTAAAATTCTTTTATTTTTAATTATTCCCCTCTTGTTTATTGCAGCCTTTATCGAGGCAAATATTACACCACAAATTGTGCTGGCCGTCTACGGCAATTGAAATGCGTTTGGCAGTACTTCTTTCGGGCCAAAATTGGATTGTATGTCGACCTAAAGTGATCAACTGCAGGCCAATTTGAACCTTCACGCCCTTTTCAGCGCCCCGCTATGGGTTGCCAAACCATGGGGGTAACAAATCGGCAATCTTTAGAAGATCCATGTAATCGGCAACTACGAGCACGAGAAGAATCGCAAATATGACAACGGCGGTTATGCTGGCAATGGTTCCAAACCAGACCCGGCCACTAAGATGTTGTTCCGATAACGCGGAAGCTTCCTCTGAAGATGGGTTTTCTTTTTCATCGGAATCCGGCTTGTCGGTATGGAATGTTATTCTAACGCTGCTCAACTCGATGAGATCGTTATCGTTCAAGCGGCGGGGGCCTTCAATCGTTTCGTCGTTGAGCACCGTACCGCCTGGTCCGCCGAGATCCTGCAGAATCCAATAGTCGTTGCGCAATTCGAGACTGGCATGGATGGGGTCAATCCCCGGCACATCCAGGACCAGATTATTGTCCTCGCTTGATCCAATGAGAATCCTATGGGAAGAAAGCTCGAAGTCTTCAAAGATCGTTTCTGCGCCTTCTATTTCTTCGTAGATGACGAGTTTTGCCAAATCACATCTCCTTCATTTGTTGATAGTTCACAAAATCGGGATCGGTCGTAATAAAGTCCAGGGCTTTTGTTTTATCCTTTATTTGTCCTGTAGCCTGCGCCTCTTTGAGCCGAGCGAGCAGCAACCCGATCAGTCGTCCCTCTGGTAGGTTAAAATGCTCAATGAGATCCCGTCCCGTCAGCAGCGGGGGCGGGTCTACTATCCGATCGTGCTGTTCGAAGTAAGCTTGAATCAGCTTGTTGGTTAGCGCAGTTAGGGCTGCTTTCTGTCTTTGTCCTTGGCCGGGTGGGTAAGTAGCCTGATGATCCGCCATCGAGTGGAGGGCCACGGCCACGCCTGCCTGGTAGCCGCTACCGCCGGTGTCTCTAAAAAAGCGAAAGATGGCGCGCCGGCTGGCCGACCCGCCTTGCACCAGCATAAGTGGACGCATGTGATGGGCTACTACGGTTTCCACAAAACTGGTGGCCTGGGTACTGAAACGGAGGCGCCGCATTATGCTCCGCGTGATTTTGGCACTTTCTTTCTCGTGCCGCACAAAGCGAATTTTCGTATAGACATTGTTCTTATCCCCACTTGATACCTCGGTGCGAGTGAGTGGCTTACCGGTGTCGTGCAGCAGTAGCGCCATCGGCATCAAGTCGTGCAGGGTGAGATCACCGGCTAAAGATTCATTTAGATATTGCGCGACGTTTGCTCTGAAGGCAGGTGAAACATCTGGAAAATTGGCCTGCACCATATTTGTCCAGGCCGCTAACACCGCCGCAGTGTGATCAAACACGTCCATATGGTGCGGTTTTGATTGCCGTAGCCCGACCAAAGCTCCAACTTCTGGCAAAATATGGGGAAGAATTCCAAGCTGGCTCAACACCTGAACGGCACGACCTGGATCTGGCGTATTTAGCAGCCTCATAAGCTCATCCCGCTTTCGCTCCGGCGATACATTGTTCAGGCTGCTTACAGCTTGCCGCAAATATTGCTCAGTACGGGGCTCAATCAAAAAGTCGAATTCAACTGCCTGGCGAACGGCTCGCAGTACGCGTACCGGGTCGTGCTTAAACGTAGCTTTGGAAATGGCCTTGATTTGACCGGTGTCGAGGTCTCGCCGGCCTTGAAGTGGGTCGATGAGTTGGGAGAGGTTGGTTACATTGAGTGCCATGGCATTGATGGTAAAGTCACGATCTTCCAGGTCGGCTAGCAGGGTTGGGCCTCGGAACGTAGCAAAATCAAGGTGGACTTTTCTGTCACCGGCCGCACCTGTTGTTCCGTAAACCACCCGCCCTGTCCCGCGTGCCGGATCCAGAGAATAATAGGCCGCCTTGAGGCCGTCGGCCACCCGGCGGGCTGTGATCAGGCCATCGCCAGGCACGGCGAAATCTAGGTCAACAATCATCGGTCGACCTAACAGCAAATCACGCACGGCCCCGCCAACCAAATACGCTTCAACCTGCCGCGCTTCTAAGATTTTAGCCACCTTGGCCAGGAGTGGTTGATTTTCTAGCAACATATTCACGTTTCGACGCTAAGCTCTTATCTTACTGCCATACCCACCTAATTGACAAAACCGGTTCTGCCCGGATGGAAACTTAGATAATAATAATAGAAGAAAACGGATTACCGGGATAGTAAGGCAGCTAATGAGATGCGCCTCCGCTCTCGATAATCCGTATTTTGCGGGTGTAGAGATTAAGAACTAACCTCGAATCACCGGTCTTGAACGATGCCTATGCCAGCGAGGCAATGATGTCGGCGACCTCTTCGGGCAAATGAGCAACCTTAACGCCCACAGCTTCAAAGGCCTCGATTTTTTCTTGGGCGGTGCCCTCGCCACCTTCGATGATAGCCCCGGCGTGCCCCATTCGCTTGCCTGGCGGGGCAGTGCGACCGGCGATGAAGGAAGTGACAGGTTTTGTCATATTTTCGGCAATAAAGCGCGCAGCTTTTTGCTCGTCGGTACCGCCGATTTCACCAATCAAGGCTATCTGGTCCGTAAGGGGATCATCTTCAAACAGCTTGAGGATGTCGATAAAATTGCTGCCAATGATTGGATCGCCGCCAATACCAATGGCGGTGCTTTGGCCGATGCCCCGGTCGGTCAGGGCCTGGACAACTTCGTAAGTTAAGGTGCCGCTCCGCGAAACCAACCCGACATGGCCCGGCTTATGAATGTGGGCGGGCATAATGCCCACTTTAGC
Source organism: Anaerolineae bacterium (assembly GCA_041576335.1). Lineage (GTDB taxonomy): Bacteria > Chloroflexota > Anaerolineae > 4572-78 > J111 > JANQQF01. The sequence goes on from JBFGLD010000281.1 coordinate 6,076, forward strand.
CTCGCCGGGCGTGATCAACCCAGGGCAATTGGGCCCGATTAAGCGTGATTCTTTATCACCGAGAAATTGCTGGACGTGCATCATATCTTGGACCGGAACACCCTCGGTAATGCACACAATCAAATTAATTCCGGCATCGGCGGCTTCCATAATTGCGTCGGCGGCAAAGCGGGCCGGGACGTAAATAATACTCGCATTGGCCTCGGTTGTCTTTACGGCTTCTTTCACGGTGTCAAATACCGGAATGCCGTGAACCCACTCGCCGCCTTTACCGGGCGTTACGCCACCAACCAGATTGGTACCATACTCTTTCATTTGCAGCGCATGAAAGGCGCCCTCGCGCCCGGTAATGCCCTGTACAATTAGTCGTGTGTTTTTTCCTACTAGTATGCTCATGGTCTATTCTCCTATGCTCTCTGTGACAGCGAAACTGCTTTCTGTGCTGCTTCGCCCAAACTTGAGGCGCTGGGGAAATTAGCTGCCGCCAAAATCTCACGGCCTTCTATATCGTTTGTTCCTACCAACCGAGCAACCATAGGGACATTGGTTTTTACTTCGTCAAGTGCATGTAGAATACCCCGGGCAACCTCATCACAGCGGGTGATTCCCCCAAAAATGTTGAACAGGACTGCCTTTACTTTGGGATCGCTTAAGATGATACGAAGTGCTGCTGCAACCTTATCGGATTTTGCCCCGCCGCCAATGTCCAGGAAATTAGCCGGTTCGCCTCCGTAATGCTTGATAATATCCATTGTGGCCATAGCCAGGCCGGC
>JBFGLD010000282.1:0-6846 GCA_041576335.1 Anaerolineae bacterium
GATCATCCAGCACGAGGAGCAGGGACCGCCTCCTATTCAGGGTGGGGTAATCAGCGGCGAAAGTAACCCCGCCGGAGAGGCCGCGCCAGTTGATCGAACACGGGTTAACATTAATACCGCAACACTTGAGCAGTTGGATACACTACCCGGGATTGGCCCGGTTATTGCTCAACGAATCATCGATTATCGAGCGAACATGGGCGAGTTTCAATCCATCGAAACTATCACCGAGGTTAGCGGTATCGGTGAGGCTACCTTTGCGAAAATAAAAGAATTGATTACGATTGAATAAACGGGCACTGCCTGTCAATTAAAACTTTATATGAATTCAGGCTATGAGCAAAATCAAAAAAGTCTATCTTTCGTGGACCAATATTGACCATTTAATTAACGGAATGCTGCCTCGTATGCAGGGGTTCGATTACGATGTTGTACTGGCCATCACCCGGGGTGGTATTGTTCCCGGAGGGATTATTGCTGAGCGGCTGGGCATTCAGCAAGTGTTAGTCGCCTCGGTAGACTTTTACCAAGATGAAAATCTTGACCTTGATTGGCCCGTCTTCATGCAGTTTCCAGCGGACAGTTTTTTACGCGGGAAATCAGTCCTCATCGTCGACGACGTGTGGTATCGGGGCAAAGAAGTGCTTACCGTGACAGATCGGGTAGAACAGGCCGGCGGACGCCCAATCTCCGCTGTACTTCACTATAAGCCCCGCTTTTCTCGGTCCACAGACAATGCGCCAAATTTTTTTGGAGCTCAAACTGAAGATTGGATCATTTATCCTTGGGAGGTTGATCGAGAAATTTTTGGCGTTTAACCGAAAATTACGAGATGTTCACTGTTCAAACTTGTTTCTGACTTCGGAAGTTTCTGAAGAGGTACTTGTGGGCAAATTCCTTCCAGTACGAAAGTGATTTTGCCCAAAAATTGGTACTAGAAACTTCCGAAGTCTTGTTATAAAGAAAGTCAGCAATTCTTTTAAGGAAAAACTATGCGTTTCTTAATCACAGGTGGGGCCGGGTTTATTGGTACGGCCCTGGCCAACCGCCTGGCTCAACAAGGTCATACCGTCCGCGTGCTCGATGACCTGAGCGCAGGCGATGCCGGTCGTCTCGATCCGGCTGTCCACTTTACACGTGGTGATATTGAAGATAAACCGAAAGTGTGGCGTCTACTCAATAAGGTCGATTGTGTCTATCATTTAGCCGCGCGGGTATCGGTCCCCGAGTCGGTTTTATACCCACGCGAATACAACCGAACCAACGTAAGCGGGACCGTAGCCTTAATGGAAGCCTTACGTGATGCGGGTGTAAAACGGGTTGTTTTTGCCTCATCGGGTGCTGTTTACGGCGAGCAAGCGGTTGAGACGGTTCACGAACAGCTTTTACCGGCGCCAACTTCGCCCTATGCTGTGAGTAAGTTGGCGGCAGAAGGATATGTCAAAACAATTGGCGGGGTCTGGAATATCGAAACGGTTTCACTACGGATTTTTAACGCTTTTGGTCCGGGGCAAGCCGTTCCCCCTACCCATCCCCCCGTCATTCCTCAATACGTACGCCAAGTCTTAGGAGGCGGTTCGCTCATCTTGCATAGCAGCGGCCAACAGGTTCGGGATTTTGTTTTTGTAGAGGATGTGGTCGATGCCCTGACGGCGGCGGCCACAGCAGAGGGGATCGACCGCCAGATAATTAACATTGGTACCGGTGTAGGAACAAGTATCCAAGATCTGGTGGGTGTTATTGAGCGAGTGATTGGGCACAAGGCCAAGACAATTGCCAGCCCTTCCATTGCCGGAGGCGTTTCAAGCCTGATTGCCGACATTAGCCGGGCCAGAGCTTTGCTTGGCTACGAACCCAAAACCAAATTAGCCGATGGCCTGGCGCTGCTAATCGAACTCGATACGCAAATCGCTAATTAACGGCGGCCAAACCTCTTGCCTTAGCCTTTAACTTTTTCCCAGCCAATTGCCATGAGGTACCCCCGCGCGCGCTCGGCTTTGGGGTAACGGTAGACTAATTCCCAAAAATTGGGGCCGTGGTTTGGTTCTATTAAGTGGACCAGCTCGTGGACGATCACATAATCGCGCACAAATGTCGGGACTGAGGCCAGGCGGTGAGACAAGCGAATGGTCCCATCGGCGGGTGTACAGCTTCCAAAACGGCTGTTTTGATTAGTAACCCACCGAATTGAATTCCACTTGAGTTTACCCCCAAAATATTGACGATTTAGCTCTTGAGCCCGCCGCTGGAGAAGTTCGTCATCTAATGAGGCTTTGGTTTTTCGCTTCTGCCATCGTTGCTGTAATTTGTCAATGATGGGCTTAAGTTCGGCATCGCTCATCCCGGCCGGCGCTCTGACCACGAAGTGACCGTCAACTTCTTGAGCGCTGACCGTTTTTTTGCGTTTTCTGCTACGGATGATTTTTAGTTCCATGAATTCCTTGAAATGATGATAGGCTAAAATCCTCCCAAGTATACCCCTTTTGCAAGCTGTTTCCAAGTACTTGGTAAGGATAGCATGTGCTTTATTTTTGAAGGTGACAATGACCCGTAACGCCAAAATACAAGATCGCTTGATCGATCTGAGCCATACGCTCGAGCACGGCATGATCACTTACCAAGGGCTTCCCGCGCCCCTCATTTGTGATTATTTAAGCCGGCAGGAGTCAAGAAAACATTACGCTGAGGGTACCGAGTTTCAGATCGGAAAAATCGAAATGGTAGCCAACACCGGTACTTATCTTGATAGCCCGTTTCACCGGTATGCCGACGGCAAAGACTTATCAGCGTTGGAGCTGTCCTCATTGGCCAATTTGGAGACCGTTGTCATTCGGGCCGTCGACGGCGCCAACCGGGCTATTGACCGCCACACATTTACCGGGAGAGATGTTACAGGAAAAGCCGTACTGATCCATACCGGCTGGGCCGCCCATTGGCGCACCGACCAATATTTTGAGAGTCATCCCTTTCTGACCGAAAAAGCAGCCCAGTTCTTGGCCGCCGCAGGCGCAGTCCTGGTCGGCATCGACTCCTATAACATCGACGATACCGCCGACAAGCGCAGGCCCGTCCACTCGATCTTGCTGGGCGCCGATATCCCCATCGTAGAGCACTTGCGCGGCCTGGAGCAGCTACCGGCTGGTCGGTTCAAATTCTTTGCCGTACCGGTTAAGGTGAAAGGCTTTGGCACATTTCCCGTACGCGCCTTTGCTATTGTTGCTTAAAGGCGTGCTGCTCTAGGTAGCCCCGGCCGGGTTATTGGAGTAAAATTTCGACTGGAAAGGTAATCATCGGCGATAGTCTTAGGATCAACTATCGCCAGGGGAGCTTCTGCAACGAGGATTAGTGAATGTCACTTTTGCGTAACCAACTCTATCTTGCTATAAGCTTGGGTCACTTTGCCATCGACGTTTTCGGCAGTGTAGGGCCGGTGCTGGTTACATTTTTGAGCATCCCTTTGCTCCTGACCGCCGCGCAGATTGGCCTGGCTATCAGCGCTTACCAATTAGTGAACGCCGCTAGCCAACCCGTGTTTGGCTGGCTGGCCGATAAATTTGGAACCCGCTGGCTTAACCCTATTAGTGTGATCTGGGTGATTACTTTCTTGACCCTATCGGTTTTGGCCGCCCAGATGACGCTCGATTTTAGCCTGTTTCTTATTTTGTTTGCGTTGGGTGCGCTTGGTTCAGGCGCATTTCATCCGCAGGGGACCATGCAGGCTGCCACGCTGTCTGCCCATCGTTCGGCTACAGGAACCGCTGTCTTTTTTTTGTTTGGGCAGGTAGGTCTGGCCCTGGGCCCGTTTTTAGGTGGAGTCATTCTCGGGGTGGTCGGCTTGGCCGGCATCTATGGTATGGCCTTGTCGACCTTACCTTTGATACTTTTCTTCATTTATGCCGCCTACCGCAACTCAGCTCAGGGCACGGAGAATATTCCGACCGTTTCTCTACCGTTACCTGCTGCATCGGTCGAGGCTCCAGCCAACCCGGCCGGCAAAATTCAATGGTGGGCCATTAGCCTGCTCACGCTGCTGATTGGTTTGCGCTCGTGGGCTTTCTTGGGAACCGTCTCGTTCCTACCGAAATTATTTCAAGATATGGGCTGGAGCCCCACGGCTTATGGCTCGATTACCGCAGTCTACTGGCTGACCTCGGCGGTGATGGGCGTGGTCGCCGGTGATTGGGCGGACCGCTGGGGGCGCAGGCAGGTCGTATTTATCACACTTATGTTGGGCTCCATCCCGCTCTACTTTTTGCCCCTAAATAGCGGCTGGATTGCCTTTCCCCTGGCCGTTGCCGTCGGCGGCTTGATGGGTTCGTCACACAGTATTTTGGTGGTCATCGCGCAGGGCTTGCTGCCCAGTGCTAAATCGCTTGCCTCCGGCATTACGCTGGGCTATTTATTTGGGATTGGGGCCATCGCCACCTGGAGTATTGGCCAAATGGCCGATGTGTGGAGTCTAGTACCGGTCATTCAGGCCGGTGCTCTGATCGGCATCGCCTCTGCCTTTTTGGCGTTACTGCTCCCGTCGACGAGAATGTTGCCCCAGACTCGACCCTTACCATCCGAGCCGTTGCAGGAAACCCAATGATTTATCGATCGGACCGGCGGTAATAAATCACTTGATTGTGGCCGGCCTGGCCGCAGCCCCAGGCCCACAACACTGAGCTTAATCCTTTTGCTATGGATGAACATTGAAAATACGACTTCAGCTAATATATTTGCCCGCTTTTGGACTTACCAGGCAGAACGTTTTCCGATCTTTGGTCACGGACTGCTAATTTTTGCCTTTAGCTTTTCGGCGGTTAGCTTTTCAGCCCTGCTGCGCGGGGCGGTCGTGTGGCCCAGCTTGGGTACGATCCTGGTCGGTTTTGCCAGCGCCTTTTTTTTCTTTTTGCAGCTTCGTATCGCCGACGAATTTAAGGATTTTGCAGAAGACACGCGGTATCGCCCCTATCGGGCCGTTCCGCGGGGCCTGGTCACTTTGCGCGAATTAGGGATCCTGGGCGTCTTGACTGCCCTAAGCCAATTTGGGCTGGCCTTTTGGCTGGAACCGGTCCTGGTATGGCTGCTGATGCTGACGTGGGCCTACTTGGCACTGATGAGCAAAGAATTCTTTGTCCCTAACTGGCTCAGGGCGCGACCGTTAACCTATCTGTGGACGCACATGTTCATCGTGCCGCTTATTGACCTCTACACTACAGCCTGTGATTGGTTAGTTGCCGGCGAACGGATGCCCCACGGCGGATTGGTCTGGTTTTTGGTAGCCAGCTATTTCAACGGCACCGTCATCGAGCTCGGTCGCAAAATTCGAGCACCCGAAGATGAAGAAGTGGGCGTAGAGACTTACAGCGCCCTGTGGGGCCGTCGTAAAGCGGTGCTGACCTGGCTGGGGGCCCTGCTGTTTACCGCTTTCAGCGCCTGGTCAGCTGCTCGCGAGGTTAATTTTGCCGGGCCGGTGGGCTGGCTACTGGCGATTTTGCTAATTGCCGCTGCGACGGTGGCTGTCCGCTTTCTGCAAAAGCCTTTAACCGGTCGAGCGAAACTTATAGAGTCGATGTCAGGCGCGTGGACGCTGTTAATGTATCTGGGTGTGGGAGCGGCACCGTTATTTTGGGAGGTTATGTTTGGGTAACTGTTCTTGTCCTAAAATTGTCCACTCCCCAACTTTCGATAGGTGACAAGCCTTGCTGCCATGGCTATATTATGAAGGGAGACCTCGTTTACGCGCTCTGGGCAACCTGACGGCGTATGTGACGAATACCCTTGATGTTGCCCTATGCCCGGCAAGTGGGAAAAGGCACGTCACCGCAAGTCACGACCCCCCGTTTGCCACTTTCAAGCGGAGAGAATTTGAGAAATGCAATATATCATTGATCCTGAAGAGGCCGAGATAACAAAGGCGCTGGGCGGAAAAGCCGAGGCCCTGGCGGCCCTGGGGCAAACTAACGTGGCTATTCCTCTCTGGTTCGTTCTGTCTGCCGCTGCTTTTGAGGCCAGCCTCACCCAGGCTCAGCGCGAGGCCCTGGCTACCGGCTCCAACCTGGCTGACCCGTTGGGCCTGCTTGATGATCTCCACCTCAGCCCGGCGGTGCTAGCCGAACTCGACCGCGCTCTGGCCAAATTGTGTCCTAACGGCGAGGCAGTGGCCGTGCGTTCTTCGGCAGCGGGAGAGGATGGTCGGGAGTACTCGTTCGCCGGTCAGCTCGAAAGCTTTCTATTTGTGCCACTTCGAGACGTGGCCGGAAAAGTAGTTGACGTCTGGCGCTCAGCGTTTAGCGAGCGCGTCTTGGCCTACCGCCGTCAACACCGCCTGGGTCTGCCTCCGCCTGTCCCCGCTGTGCTAATCCAGCGGATGGTCAATGCCGATCGGGCTGGTGTGGCTTTCAGCGCCGACCCGGTCACAGGCCGGCGAGATCTAGCATTGGTCTCCGCGCTTTATGGACTTGGCAGCGCACTGGTATCGGGTGCAAGCGATGCCGACTCTTATTACGTCGACCGGCAGGGCCGGTTGATCACGCAGACTATTGCGACGAAGCGGTCGGCGTATCGCTACCAGCTGCATGACTTTGCGGTCCAAAATATCACCGTGTCCAACCCGGCATCCGGTAGGCAAGCATCTGCCGCTGAACCAATAGTTAAAGGGATCCGGACCATAGCTGTACCCTCAGAACAAGCCAGCCAACCGGCCCTGAACCAGGAACAGATTCGAGCTGTGGCAGAGCTGGTCCGGCGTATCGAGCAATATTTCGGCTGCCCGCAAGATATAGAGTGGGCTATAGAGGGGGGGCAGCTCTATCTGCTCCAGGCTCGCCCGATCACGTCCTTGGCTGTCGTGGCCGATCC
>JBFGLD010000283.1:0-6845 GCA_041576335.1 Anaerolineae bacterium
CAGGCGCTTCGCCCGGGCCCGATAGGCAAACTCCGCTCCCATTAACGCGGAGCTATGACCCCAATCTAGTTTGTCTAGCACTTCGGTAAAGCTATATTGCGCGTCAAAGATGAGTAACTCGGTGTCTTTAAAGAATTCGATAAAACGCTTGGTGCTGGTCGGGTCAACACGCTTATATTCCGAGTCGGTGGCATAAACCAGGCAGGATTGGTTATCCTCTATCCTATAAATATAAGTTTCACCAGGATGAGATGTACGCATGGGGTATACTCTGAAATTACCTATCTGGTACCATTCGCCCGGAACAATCCTTCGAAACTCAAGTTCTGCGCTCATGAGAGTAATTGGTACCGGAAAGAATAGATTATCTTGCTGCTGGGCAAGACGCTTATCCAGGTCGTCAAAAGGCGTATAAAAGGTAAAATGATTATTGGGGACAAATGCCGGCTGAAAAAAGGGAAATCCTTGAATGTGGTCCCAATGAGTGTGAGTAATAAGGATGTCGGCCCGTTGCTGACCCTCGGCAAAATCTTTTGTCATCAAATCAAGCCCCAATAACCTTATACCAGAACCGGCATCAAGAATTAAGAGTTGATCGCCACTGCGCACTTCGAGACACAAGGTGTTGCCGCCAATTGTTCCCTGAATTGTTAGCGGCAAGCGGTTCAGATATCGTTCAAGTACTGTTTTGTTGCTCAAATCCAAACCGGCCGCCCCTTCCAAGGCCCGGCGAATTTTTTGCTTAATTGTCTCCGAAGAAACCGCTGTCGGGATTGAACCGCGTGTTCCCCAAAATTTTACATACATTGACTTTTATCCATAAGGCAAATGGTTGCCACCATTATACCCTATTTGCACTGCAAAAAACTTGCAATGTCCAGGCTGCCGGTAAGACTTTTGTCTTATTTTCGCGTACACGTCGTAGAGCCACGCTTGTGACTTCTTCTTTCTTGACGTAGAGGCAAGACAATATGAAATTGGCTGCCTGGCAAAGTCTCCTCACTATAACCCTCACTTTCAACCCATATCCGGCCCTGGTGAGCTTCGACAATGCCGCGTACAATGGCCAGGCCCAACCCTGGCCCGGCTCCTTTAAAGTTAGTTTGGCTGGAAGAGTGCAGAGCCAACTCGCCAGTTTGATAGAATTTTGTAAAAATCAAGTCATGGTAATCAGGATCTATCCCAATTCCGGTGTCGCAAACAATGACCTCGAGGCCGGATGTATCCTGGGGTTGCTCGACCAGTGGTCGGCCGGTTATTCTAATTCTACCACCATCGGGCGTATACTTAATGGCATTGGTAATGAGATGGAAAAAAACTTTGCGTAACGCATCCGGGTCAGCTTCAATTGTCGGAAGTTCGCGTATATTCTCGACAACCAGCGCCTGGTTCCTTTCCCTTAGAGGCTCCTCAAATTTTTGACAAACAATTTCAAGCACCGGTGCGATGGCTACCGGTTCAGGATAAAGCTCTAAAGAGCGACTGTCAATTTTGGTGATGTCGAGCATACTGTTGACAATCTCGTGCAGTCGCATAGCGCCCGTGTGGATCGTTGAAATTATGTCAAAATGATGTACGTTGTTTTGGATAAGCTGATCTTTGAGCAACATCTGACTATATCCACGTAGAACCGTTAGAGGCGTGCGCAGTTCGTGCGCCGCAATTTGGATGAAATCCGACTTAACCCGGTCAAGATGCTCGAGTTGGGCGTAAGCAACTTGAACCGCCTCAGTACGCTCTCGGACCATATCCTCAAGTTGCTGCGTAAAACGCGTGATTTTGTCGTAGAGGCGCGCGTTTTCCAGGGCGATGGCTGCCTGTCCGGCAAAGCTTGTTGCCAGTTTTATCTGATCTTCACCATAAGCATTGGGAATCTCTCGGGTGAGCGATAGCATGCCAATGACTCGGTCCAGGCGGATCAGCGGCAAGCCTAACCAGGCTCGGGCCTGGCGCAGACCCGCTATATTTTGCCAACCGGGCTTGCCTAAGACATCATCAATCATCAACGGCTGCTGCGTTTGGCAAATTCTCCAAAAAACGTCGTCCTCATTTTGATTTATAGGTACGCGAAGCTGCAGAGGGCGTATTTCCGGTGGAAAACCTCGTGTTGCTACGAATTCCAATTCTTCGCCGTCTGTGAGCATCAAGGCGGCCCGGTCGTAGGGCACGATGGTAGCCAAATGCTCCAAAATGAGATCCAGTACCTGGTTCAAGTCCAGCGTCCTGGTTAGGGCGCGTCCGACGTGATACAGCGTTTCGGCCAGCTGGCGCCGGTGTTTCTCACGTTGGTAAAGCGTAGCGTTCTGAATAGCAATGGCGACCTGGTCGGCCAATGATTGCAGGACCGGCATATCCTCCATTCGAAAGGCCAGGCTCCGATCGCTTTGAAGATCCAGAACACCCAAGGTGGTATCGGCTATTGCCAGCGGCAGGGCAAGTTCAGAGCGGGTATCAGGAATGATATCTATTTTTATGTAACGGCTGTCCTCCGAGACCTCGTCAATGCGAAGTGGACGCCGGTGTTTCGCGACCCAACCGATTATGCCTTCCTGACCAATTTTTAATTGAAATCCTCGCTGGCATAATAGGCGTCCCGCGTCACCAGTGCCGGCTGTTGCCCGAAGGTGCGTCCCGCTTTCATCTAATAGAAATACGCCGACAAAGTAATAACCATATCGTTCTCGGATAAGTTCGACCACTTGATCGAGCAGGGTGTCCAAATCAAGGATCGAAGTGGCCCATTGACCCACCGCAATGCTGATTTCCAACTGTAAATAACGATGGTGCAGTTCTTCGCTATTCTCTTGGAGCGCTTTTGTCCGTTGCCACACAGCCTCTTCCAGGTCGTCGTAAAGCTCGGCCAGTTGGGCGGCTGAGTCGTTAAATACCCCGCTCAGTTGAGATAGTTCGTCATCACCGGCCACGACCACGCGATGATCAAACTCTCGACGGGCCAAGGCTTTAGCTCCGGCACTTAACTGAGCCAGCGGTTGGGCAATACTGCGGGTGACAACGTAGCCTAACAAACCGGCCGCCGCCAAAGTCAACAGGCCGGTGATGCCCACCGCGGCTAATGCTTGTCTCTCGGCTCGCTCCATATTTGCGAAGGCAAGGTCTTGTTCTGCCGCTACCGTTTCGCTGATTTGATTGACGAGTTCCTGGATGCGTTGACTTTCTTCCCCTATAAGAGGATCTAGACGCAACTTAGCCGCCGTCCAATTGTTAGCCCGGGCCAACGCGATGATCGAGTCGACTCGGCCCTGTAGTGAGGCTCGAGTTACGTCTAATTGAGACAAGTAAATATCATAATCGCCGTTCTTGCCGATGGCCGACGACGTCTTTAAAATCTCGATAGCGTCATCCAAGTCGGAAACCAAGTCGTCGCTAACGATACTTGCTTCCCTGGTCAGTTGCTCTACATCCTCAGCCTCGATTAATTGACCCACCCGATCCTTCAAAATCAAAATACTATTTTGAACCCGGAGGATGGCCTCAAGTTCTGTGTCAACACGATGTAAATGCTGGGCCTGCGTGCGCACCACATTTAATTGCCACAAACTAACAGCGCTGCCTAACAGCATGAGAAAGACAATAATGGCGAAGGATAGACTTAAGCGTGCTCCAATTTTAAACAGTCTCATTCATGCGCCCTTGGATGTGAAATGATTTGCCTTGTAGTGGCGCGGGCTTTGATTACTGAAATAGCCGATCCCCTGCTCATGCCTCGCTCCCAGATTAAGTTTTTAAAGAGTAAAAAATCAGTGCCAGTATACCACGCTTTGGGTGCAGTATCTAGCACATTTTAGTACTACCCTCCTCCCAGATTGGTGCACTCGTGTTCAATCGTTCGATCCTGCGACATCTGAGGGTGCCTTGCTCCTCAATCTAACCCGTAATTAATTTATGCAATTCTGGACTTAGTCATGTGCCAGGTGACTCGTACGGTTCCGGTATTTTCAATATAATGAGACTACTCACGGCAAAAAAAAGGGCTGCTATGGCAAAAATCACCAAATAACCAATCGTGCTGGTCTGCGTAATTTGATTTAACCCGTCGATCAGCGGTCCGCCAAGCCGGCCGCCAATACTGCCCACTACGGTCGCGATGTTAGCGACACCCAAATAAAGGGCCCCTTCTTTTTTTGGCACAAGGTCGGTGGCGAGCGCCCAACTTGCGCTGGCAAAAATTCCGGCTCCACCGGCAATAAGGCCGACGGCAAGGAAGAGGACAGTGGCTCCCTGAAATGTAACCAACAGGATGGTACCGGTTGAGGCGATTAGCCCGGCCGCCATCAGCAGCGGTCGTCGGCCGAGCCGATCTGCCAGGGCTCCGGCCAGCAGTACCAAGAGAACAACCCCGATCCCTAAGGCAAGACCCAGCCGGTTACTCAAGCTTTGAATCTCGGCCAATGGCAGCGAGAGACCGTCTTCCAAATAATTGAGCAAAAAAGTGCGAATAGCGATACCTGATGACCAAAAAACAACACGGTTGACGATCCACCAGGCGAAAGCAGGTTGGCGACGTATCGCTGAGACGAATTCGACTGGCAGCTCACTCATCCAACCCCTGGCACGCTGCCACAGCTTTGCGCCAAGTTTTTGTTGGGCCTCTAAAGTCCTTTCCGGGAGGTTACTAATTTGCCCGGAATCGGACGACTGCCCGGTCTTATCTCCCAACCTTTCAGGCTGCCAAGCGCCGGCTTGCCAAAGCGTATAAAGCGTTAGCACTAAAATGGCCCAAAATAGGCCGATCGTGCTACCGGGCGCTAGCCATAGTCTACCCGCGGTAATTGCAGCTGCGACGACAGTCACGCCGGTTACCGCACCAATTATCTCCAACAAGGTTTTGATCCCTGAGGCGGTACCATGCTGTAGCTCTGACACCTGATCGGGAATTAGGGCTTGCCAGACACTCTGAACCGTGTTCGAAAAAGCCGATGTTAACATAACTGCAATAATGAGTAACCATAAATCATCTGCCACAAAAATTAGGATTAATGAGAAACTCAGACCAACGACACCGCCCGTAAGGTAGGGAACCCGCTGGCCCCAGGGGCTGTGGGTACGATCGCTCCAGTGACCGACGAGCGGCTGAACGATCAGGGCCACCAGCAGGGCGGTGATCGTTATTCCACTTAAGACTGTATTTTTAAGATGAGGCGGCGCAATTTGGCGTACTTTTTCAGTGTAGAGAATAGGATCTAGCGTATTAATGAGAAAGCTCAACCCAACGCCGAAAAGTCCAATGACGATCAAAAAGAAGATACTGCGTTTGGGCAAAGTGGTCTCCGATAACTGAGTGAGCGACCTGATTGGCTGCATTGTATCATAAACGCTTGGCAGCGCCTACACTGTACGGTATAATTTTTATAGACCACAAATTATTCCCGCAATACGTTTTTGTTTCAGTGGGGTATCCTGCCGAAACGCGTTTGGGAATTTTAACACCTCAAAGCTGTTGAATAGGAGTATAATAGGGAAGCGATGATGATAAAATATAACTGGTTTAGACGATCAATTTATTTAGTTTTGATCTTAGCTCATATGTTTGCTGCGGCTGCTTTGGCCCAAAGTGGCAAAGATGTACTGGTCATTGATGTTGACGGTCCGGTTACGCCAATAATGCTGAGTTTCATTGAGCGGGCAATTGCGGATGCCGACGCTCGCAATGCGGAAGCGCTAATCATTCGACTTGATACGCCTGGCGGTAGTGTTGATCTGACGCTAGAAATTATTCAGGCAATTTTTGCGTCGGATGTGCCGGTCGTGGTTTATGTTTGGCCCCCCGGAGGTTTTGCGGCTTCGGCAGGCACTTTCATTACCCTGGCCGGGCACGCTGCGGCGATGGCGCCCAATACCAGTATTGGCGCAGCCAGCCCCATTAATCTGACGGGCGATGAGATTGATGAGACAGCCCGGGCCAAAGCCGAGAACATATTGGTGGCCGAAATTAAGAGTTTGGCCGATCGCCGCGGGGAGAAAGCCATTAAGTGGGCCGAAGAAGCTATTACCGAAGCCAAAGCCGCTAATGCTAAAGAGGCGCTCGAAATTGGCGCGATAGATTTTATTGCGGATGATTTGGACGATTTGCTGGCCCAGTTGGACGGTTTTGTCGTTAATATCGGGAGTAGAGAGGTTACCCTCTCTACCGCAGATGCACAGGTTAGCTTTATTGAGGCGACCACAATTGAAGGGATTTTAAGCATTATTACCAATCCAATGATTGCCCTGTTGCTGATCTCTATCGGCGGTTTGGCCATCACCTACGAAATTATTAATCCGGGCGGTTATATCAGCGGTATTATCGGAGTCATTTTACTACTGACCGGATTTTACGCGATCGGCCAGCTGCCGGTCAATTTTGCCGGGTTGGCGCTGATTGCTTTAGCCTTCGCCTTGTTTGTTGCCGAACTGTTCACCCCAACGTTTGGCCTTCTAACAATGGGCGGTCTGATTGCCTTCATCATTGGCGGGTTGATCCTGTTTAATACCAGCGAGTTTGCGTATCGGATTCCTATTCCTTCAATCGTTGGGATTGCCGTGTCGCTGGCCGTTATTTTTGGATTTGGTATGCGCAAGGCAATGCAATCGATGCATATACAACCTGTCACGGGCGAAGAGGGGTTGATCGGGGCTGTCGGCACGGTTAAGGTTGCTTTGGAGCCCCGGGGTACGGTCTTAGTCTGGGGTGAACGCTGGCACGCCACCAGCGAAGATGATCACCCGATTGCTGTTGGCAATCGGGTCAAAGTGATCGAGAAGGACGGCTTTCAACTAAAGGTGAAAAAAATCTAGCCGGCGTTCATTATTTTCTGCGCACGACCACGGAGGGGAGTCTAGAATAC
>JBFGLD010000284.1:0-6821 GCA_041576335.1 Anaerolineae bacterium
TAACAATTCTGCCAAGTCGAAATCTGGCGACCTCTTCACTCAATACATCTCCTTCCGTCGTCACCACAGGCAGGCCCGCCCAGAAGTAATCGAGAAGTCTCGTTCGAAAAGAAAAGCGCGTCTCAATGTGATTTCGGTGCAAACTGAGGCCAATATCTGCCTCAAGCAGATAGTTTTCCCGTTCCTCGTATGACACCCAGTCATTAAAGAAGATTTGAGTATCATACAAATCCAATTGTTGGCTTAATTTTACAGCGTTCGACACGGCCTCCGACTCGGCGGACGAAGAAGTTTTCGTACCCATAAAAAAAAGTCTAACGTGGGGATGAGTCCTGGCAATTAGAGACATTGCTTTGATGAGCGTTTGCGGATCGAGCCAGTCCCACATGCCACCACCCCATAATATGACTTTATCGTCCGCGGCAATGCTCTTATAGACTCCTTTAAGTACGCGCTTTCTTGAGCGTGGCGGATTACGAGGCAGCCCAAAAGGGACAACGTCAATGAGCTTGGCCAGCGTAGGATCATGCCGATAAACGTAGGGGTTGACTCGCCCCAGGGCGCTTAACCAACCCAGCCAAAAGTCTTTTTGTTTTTCGCTGGCACAGATAATAAAATCGGCCGAGCGAACCTGGCGTGTATGGGCACCGCGGTTCGCCATGTAGAAAACAATTTGATTGTGTATCGATCGAGCTTCGTACTTCTGCAGATCCTCAAGCATAAAGGGAATGTACATATCGACGACGAGCGGCTTTGTCGTTTTGACCAAAAATGGGTAAATTGATAAATTGGCACCAACCGTGACAACGACGTCTGCCTGACGGGTTAAGGTCTTTAACTCTGAGCTGGTCCTGCAAGGGGATACCACAAAAGTGGGGCTCAACTCTTGTGGTGAAGAGTCGGCGGAGACAAACGGGGGAATGGCTAAGGTTACTGCAAAGTAGTTATTCAGAACTTTGGCAAACTCCCAGTAACGTATAGCTGGTCCACGCATGTTTGCCCTGATATAATCATTGCAGATTAATAGAACACGCTTTGATTTCATGTTAGACAAATGAGCAGCTCCACAGAACGTTTATTTTGCATCCCTGATCAGCTTTGAGAATAAGATAACCAGTGCGGCGATATAGGCTCCCAGGAGCCATAAATAAAAGGCGATCTTGCCCCATACGCCGGGTCGAGCGTGGGTGAGTTGATCGGCCAGAACTTGTAGTTTTTCAAGGTTAGTCATTTGAAAACACGCCCGAAAGGTTATATCAGCTACAATCGGGGTCGGCCCCAGGTAGGCCGACCCCGATGTATAAGCATCCTGCTGGATGCCGCCAACGGTAATAGCGTTGCCGTCTTCAGAATCCGGAGAGGAAAGTGCGATGAGGAATGTTTTGCCGGCGGAGTCTAACGGGGAAAATGAAAAAGTGTACCAGGCGTTGTCCTTAACCTCGGCAGCATTAAAGATGGAGCGATATACTTCCAAACCCTGCAGTGGGCTCTCCGTCTGTGATGCAAGCTCCAGTAGCCGCAGCGTGACGTCACCTGTATTGCGACGCTGGTACGTCTGAAGGAGAATTTCGATACGGTTCAGCTGATCCCTTGGCGCAACAAAAGTCTGACCGATCACTCGGGCGTTCCGAATTTGCTGCTCAACGGTCGGTTTGATACTGGCATTGATCGGTTGACCTTCGCAAGCGATCTGGTTCATAAAAGTAGTCGCACTGATAGCCAAACTAACCAGCAACACTGCTATGACAGTCACCTTGGCCAGCCTTATCTTCTGCAAAATTGAACCCCCGATAATTAATAACGTGAATAAAAGAAGGGAATAATGTAGTTGGCCAGGACCAGCACATCGAATAGGAAAAGTAGAGTGCTGATTGCCAATAGGCCAAACTGCCGCCGAGCGGGCGAGATCAGGTGGCGCCAGCCCAGCATTAGAAAAATGGATAAGGGCACGATCACGGGAAAAATGGAGCGCCCCTGTCGATAGACGATGGAGTTGGTGATTGCGTTCCAACCCAGCAAGACGCCAATAGCGACAATAGCCGCAACGGCCAGGATGGTGAGGGCTTGAATTTGTGGTCGATATGTGTCCGAAGTGAGTAGGCTTCGTCTGGCAATAACCCACATGACGAGCCCGGCCATACTCAAAAGACAGGCAAGCGCTAGCAGCCCATACCAAAAAGGATGTAATCGCAGGATGGCCCAGCCCGGCATAGCCCAAAAACTGCGGAACAAATCTGTCGGCACAAGGGGATCCAAATAGAAACCGCCCGCGCGAAGACTGTGCCAGGCGTCGGAGATCAAAAGGATTAGCCGCCGTGGCAAAAAATAGAAAACAACTATAGCAAAAAATCCAGCCAGCGGAACCAGCCAGCGCCACTTTCGACGAAACTGCCATCCGAAGAACATCCCCAGGGCAGCCATTGCGAACGGCAAGAAATAGGCGGTTGCTTTGGTCCACATCGCGGCGAGCGTAAAGACCAAAAGGGCGGCCATATTGAGCCATGAAAACCCTTTAATGATTCCCCGGACTAGGCAATAGATAGCCGCTGTGGCTAACAGTTCCGCCAAGTTACCGTTATTTACGGTTGACAGCATATGGGTATGTTGCGGATTGAAGAGGATGAGAAGCGGTACTCCCAGTTTCAGAAACAGATCATGCGGAAATATGAGCTGGACTGTTAGGTAGGCTAGGAGGATCACCCCAACATTTAGCAGTATGGTGTTAAGTCGAACAAGATATAACTGAAATGTAATATCCTGCTCCCGAGCCAAGAACAGGGGCCAGGCCATGGTCGCATAAGGTATGCGACTACCGTACAGGCCCTGGTAGATTTCCTGATAAAAGCTAATGAATAGACCGGGCGGTGCGTCGACAGCATACGTCTGGCGAGGTGCATTAAGAAAATCCCAAAAATGAAATGTGAATAATGAGCGGATCAGTTCATCGTACCAACCTGGTCCATCGTCAGAAGTGCTGCGCCAATCGCCAGTTGTTAAAGCGGCACGGGCTCGTTCGAATTGAGCCGGCTCGTCGGGTGCTTGCCATGGAGGCACAATTGAGGCATAAATCATTCCCCTGATCATAGTTAAGAGGACAAGGCATATCAGCATCGCAGCTTGAGATGCTCTGGATTTCTCGACTCGAATACCCATAAGTCCATTATACTCTACGGCAACTTTTATCAGCAAAACAGGGTAGGCTTGCGTCAATCCTGCCAACAAAAAAACCGATGTAGGATCACATCGGCGGTATAGCAGGTAAATGGGAACCCGGGTTCCCAGCTGTCTTAATCCACATCCAAAACGGTAAGGGTCGCAACCTCCGCTTTCATGGTCTTAAACTCGTTTTCCCCACGCTTTACTAACAGCTGGTGGGCCCAATAGACGGAGGCACCTGACTGAACTTCAAATACAACATCGGCATAATCTGAATGCTTTTTGCCGGTGAGTGTCGGCAATGGCAATCGCTCACCGGCTCTAAGAGCTTCTGCATCTGCCTCGATCTGTCTAAAAAAGGGTTCAAGGCGACTGGCCAAGACGGCATCCTCTTGCTGCCAGGCCAGTAATTGTTCCAGTATCTGGGTCCCGGTAAAAACCTTTGCTGTCAGCACCCGGAATTTTTCAGCCGGCAGGTGCCGCTCTAATCCAGCCAAAGGGGGCGTGACTGAGAGTAACGTCACCGCGGCCACCCCAGCCTCGGTCAAATCCTCGCTCTTGAGCAAGATTTCTTCAATGGTCTGCCGCAACGCCTGAAGTGCTTGCTTTGTTTTGGCATCTCTGGCCCTTAAAGACAGGGAGGCGATCACTTCTTCGTAATTTTCTTGTGGAAGAGAGAGTAGTGAATAGACGGTTTTCGCCGCCTCTAAAACCCTTTTCTCAAAACGCTGCTCTACGGTCGTCCGTGAGATTTCACGCAGTGAGGTCTTCGGTTTTGGAAAATCAGAAGCAACTTCCTCTAACACCTTCCGCCCGCTCAATTTTTCTGTGACGATGCGGCGTACCATGCTAATCTGTTCTGCATCAGTCTTCAATCTTAGCACCGGGCGCAGCTGCTTCTCGGCGAGTTGAGCTGCTTCTGCTAAATCCTCTGCTTCGGCTGGCAGATTCAATATTGCCAGGTAATTACGAACCATTCTGTCACTTATGGCTCGTCCCGTGAAGCTTTTAACACGTTGCCCCACGGCCACCTGCAATTCCCGCTGACTTGGCAGCTTAATCGTATTTTCTCCGGGAACCCGGGTTCCCATTTCAACGTTCAGACGATCAAGAATGCGTTTTATTGACCGAGCCCGGGCGACCGCCGGCAAATCTACTCGGGCTGCATTTTCTGCTTCCTGGCGCTGGTGGATGACTTCATCATCATCTGGCAAAGACTCGACGATACACTTAACACGCTCAAACTCATCATATCCCTGCTGAACCAACAAGTGATGAGCCCAAAAGCGTCGTTCGCCCTCGCCCAATCGATAAGCTGTTTGATCAGATTGTTCGGGATCATCAACGCGATACACATTTAAGGGCTGGCGCAGACCAACCTCTTGAATAGACCTGGCCAGGGCCAATAGGCCTGTATCCTCCACATTTTCATCACTTTCCTCAACAACACCTCGCTCACGTCCCCCTAAAATCAGCAATGAAACGGTGTCGCCGCGCTCGGCTCTTAAGACTAATTCTTGCATAGCCTCGGCTGAGGAAAGCTCTTTATTGATGACGCTGGCTCTTAAATCATGGGGCAAAATATGGCGTGGTTGGGCGGGGTCCGGCATTATTCGGGCGAGATTTATTTCATAGACCCTTTGATCGGTGGGTCTGAAGCCGACGTCGACAGGAGACATAGCACCCGCCAGCTCGTCAATGGCATCCTCTGAGTCTGTTTGGGCAAGGGAGGCACCTTTTGCCCCCAACATTCGCTGAATACTAATTCTTCGTCTGGCCATTTACTCCCCCATCTTAGCTAATCCGCTGAAGCATTTCGTTTCCTAGGGCCCGGTACATATTGGCATAGCGAACAAACTCACTTCCTTGGCAATAAACCAGGGGTACCTGCATTTCTGATGATTCCCGGATGCGGACAGAAGCCGTGATAATGGTGTTAAAAACCAACTGCCCATACATGTCTCGGACAACTTCTTCAGTAGTCTGATCATAAATAGTGCGAGGGTCTGTATTATTGATTAATAGCCCTAACACCCTTAGAGTTGGATTATACCACTTTTGGGCAGAATAGACATACGCCATGGTGTCACCCAGGGCACCCCGTCCGCCGGCACCAGGGTCAACCGGAATTAACACATAATCACTGGCTGCTAGCGCGTTCATTGTCAACCGATCCAGGCTGGGCGGACAGTCAATCAAAATCCAGTCTACGTGATTGACCCCGTTACTTTGATCGACGTTGGCGCTAATACGGGTTAAACAACTGCGTAATCGAAGTTCGCCCCCCTCGATTTGGGTCTGCCCACTCTTTATCCCCTTCAAACCGTCATCACCCGGAATGACTTGAAGCCCCGCAAATGCACTTGATTGAACCGCCTTACCGATCATACCGTCGTTAATTAAGACGGATGACAGGGTTTCGTCTCTTGAATATACCCCGAAAAATGCTTCGCTTAACGTCTTCTGCGGATCAACGTCGATACAAAGAACACGAAAGCCTGCCTCTAGCAATACAGCGGCCAAGTTAAACGTTGTTGTGCTTTTTGCTGATCCCCCTTTTAGATTCGCCACCGAAACTACATGCATGACAAGTCCTGGTTCGACCCCCTTTAAAGAATAATTTTTTGTCACAGCCAAGTTCTTACCCTAACTGAGTCCATCTACCACTCTGAATTCAACCTTTACGGCGGTGCCCACGACATTCGATAAAGCGCGCTGAACAACATCTCGCAATCGATTCTCAAGCCACTCTTGGGCCATTTTCGATTGAACGCCAACCACAAATATGTCGTCGGCGCGGCCCAGCAGTCTGGTTCCTTGAATTATAGCATCAAACGTTGCCCGAGTCATCTGTCGACGCAGTACCAGTTGAGTCTCTGACCAAACAGCCTCATCAACCGACGGAGGAGCTGTAGACTGCATCACCGCCATGGGTAATTGGGTGCCCGGCAAATCATCAGCTGACGAATCGCCGGTCGCAAGCCGTGACGAACTACTCTTTAATCCCAATTCAACGCCGGCTACCTCTGCAAAATCCCTGATTGTGCGCACGAAAACGGCCCCGGAGTTTACAGTGGGGTCCTCCTCCGCCGCCCGAAGGGCTATCCGCACCGCCGCAACGTACAGGTCAAGCCGCTCCGGATACAAAGCTCCAAGTACCTTGTAGAACATTGCCGTTGAATGATGATCATCTAATAGTAATTCAGTGGAGGCCACAATTGGCTCAAAAGCCTTTTTTCGAGAATATTTACTTATGTTCTCGTGTTTTATCTTCTGAATTAATGAATCTAGTTCGTTAACGTTCTTCCCAGATTCTTCGAGTTTAGCCTTATGTAAATCTGTACGCCCTGGATTTACATAACTATCTAATCCCACATTTTGTTGTTTCACACTTGTCTGTAAACCCAGTTTATTTGGGTTTACTATATCATTATGTAAATCGGATTGATCCGGTTTAGCCGGCTCTGGTAAATCAGACATAGGCTGCTTTACATTATGTAAATCGGAAATTTGCGGTTCCGACCAGGAACTCGATATCGTGGGTAAATTGGACCTATCTGTGTTCACGGTGTCCATTAATCGGTACGTCGCCAGCCCCAATTCCCCCTGCTCCATTTGCAGCATCTCCATATGTTGCTGCAGCTGAGCTTCATCTTCCGGCACAA
>JBFGLD010000285.1:0-6818 GCA_041576335.1 Anaerolineae bacterium
CCGGCGGCCTGGCTGTCGCGGTAAAGGAAGGGCTGATTGTGCCGGTTCTTCATCAGGCCGACCGGTTTGGTTTAAATGATATTGCTGCCCGCCGGCTGGATTTGGTAAGTAAGGCTCAGGCGGGCACGCTGTCACTCGCCGAGCTGAGCGAGGGAACTTTTACCCTCAGCAACCTGGGCATGTATGGGATCGATGCGTTTAACGCCATCATTAATCCCCCACAAGCCGCGATTCTGGCCTTAGGCCGGATCGCCGATCGGGTCGTTCCGGTCAATGGCCAGCCCGCCGTTCAACCGGCGATCACGATGACGCTGTCGTGTGACCACCGGATCGTTGATGGGGCCAGGGCAGCGCAGTTTATGCAAACGCTGGTTCGATATATCGAAGATCCCCTATCGATCTTAGATTAAAATGAAGGGATCATTTCTATATCTGTCTTAAGAAAAGGAGAGAATAACCATGACCTTAGGAATGATGGCTACAGATGTCGAACAAAGGATTGATTTCGACGCGATGCGGAAGTACCGGCTCCGGCGTGCGCGTGAACAGATGGAAAAATATGACCTGGGGGCGCTCCTGTGCCTGGATCAGGATAATGTTCGCTACATCACCAGTACAAATCTGGCCGAGTGGACCCGGGGGAAATACTTCCGCTGGTGTGTGCTGCCCAGAGAGGGTGAGCCTGTACTTTTCGAAGTTGGGACTGCGGTGGTGGCCAAACGACAGCTGTGCCCCTGGCTTAAACCGGAGAACATCCGCGTCTCAACTCCCTGGAACCGCGGCGCCAACGTGCGCTCGGTAAATATCGAGCTGGCCACCACAACGGCGGCCGAAGTTAAAGCGATTATGGCGGAGCACAAGGTAGCGCATCTACCGGTTGCGGTTGACGAAACAGACATGTATTTGCTCGAAGCGCTTCAGAAGCAGGATCTACGCGTCGTTAACGGCTACGATCCAATGTTTGACGCTCGCCTCATCAAGTCTCCGGATGAACTCAAGATCATCGAACTATCAGCCTCCCTGGTCGACGGGGTTTACGCCCACGTCGTCGATCTTATTCGGCCCGGCGTCAAGGAAAACGAAATCGTAGCAGAGATTACCCGCTGGTTAATTGCCCACGGGGTAGACCGTATCAGCGGCATCAACTGTATTTCGGGGCCGCGCAGCAACCCCCATCCGCACGACTATTCCGACCGCTTAATTCGACCGGGGGATTTAGTCTTCATCGATATTATGAGCCACTACCTGGGCTACGCAACTTGTTACTACCGCACCTTTGCCGTCACCCGGGCCACCCAGCGGCAGAAGAATGTGTATAAGCAAGCAGTGGACTGGGTCCAGGCTTCCATTGACGTAGTCCGGCCGGGGATCACCACGGCCGATATTGCGGCCCAGTGGCCTTCGGCCCGGGAAATGGGCTACGCCGACGAGCGAGAGGCCTTTGCCCTGGCTGTTGGGCACGGTATTGGCCTGAGCCATCACGAGAAGCCGTGGATCTCGCGTATGTACTCATTGGATCACCCGGTTCCGGTTGAGGCAGGCATGCATTTTGCACTCGAAACCTTTTACGGGGAAGGAGACGATGGCGCCCGAATTGAGTCGCAGATTATCGTGACCGAGGACGGTCATAAGATCATCACTAAGTGGCCTTGCGAGGATCTGATTGTCTGCCACCCCTGGTGAGCAGGCTAACGGTAGGCATAATGAAGCCAGCAAGCACTAAGCAAACACCCTGGCAGGAAGAGGCGCGTCGTGTCGCCCGCGGTATCCGGCGACGCGCTCTAGAACTGACCATCGAGCGCGAGGGCTGTTACCTAAGCCAGGCGCTTTCCTCGGCCGACATCCTGGCGGTCCTGTATACCAGGGTCATAAATTTGGGACAGAGTCAAGGGCCATGGCTTCCTCCCCCATTTTCCGGCGTCCCTGGTGATAATCGTGACGCTCAGAGCGGTGCGGTTTATAACGGTCCGCAGGAACCTGACCTGGATCGCTTCCTCATTTCAGCCGCTCATTATGCTGTCGCCGTGTACGCCGCCCTGGTTGAAGTTGGGCGCATGGCTCCTGAAGGCCTGGCCTACTTTAATACCGATGGCAGCACCGTCGAGATGATCGGGGCTGAACATTCGCCCGGCTACGAGCTGACAACGGGCTCCTTCGGCCAGGTCATGAGCCAAGCGGGCGGAGTTGCTATGGCCCGCCGCCTGCACGGTGACACGGGACGCGTCTTTGTGTTTATGTCGGATGGTGAGTTCCAGGAAGGACAAACCTGGGAAGCAGTGCAGGCCGTCGCCTTCTACAAGCTGGATAATATTATCGTTTACGTCGACGTAAACGGGCAGCAGGTTGATGGCCTGACTAAAGAGGTTATGAATATCGAGCCGATTTCGGCCCGCCTGGAAGCATTTGGAGCCAGGGTGAAAGAGGTAGACGGCCACGACGTCGAGGCGCTGGCCGCAGCCGCAGAGTCGCACGGCCGGGACGGCAAACCGCTCTTTGTCCTGGCGTACACCAATCCCAGTCAAGGTATTCCACTGCTCGACGAGCGTAAACCGCATCTTCACTTTGTTCGATTCAAAGATGAGGCCGAAATTGAGCGATACAAAGCTTTTCTACAGCAGATGAATTGAAGCTAGTCATAAGGCAGTCCAAAATGGAAGTTGTAAACCGGATTCATGCCCGTAATCTGGTCAAGTGGGCCAAAGATAAACCCGACGTCGTGGTCTTGTCAGGCGATCTAACCGGCTCGACCGAGGTTGACCTGTTCAAAGAAGCCTACCCCGACCGCTTCTTTTCGATGGGCATGGCTGAACAAAATATGCTCGGTTGGGCCGGCGGGCTGGCCCGGGAAGGATACACCCCTTTTCTCCACACCTTTGGCGTTTTCCTGTATCGACGGCCGCTTGACCAACTATCAATGTCGATTGCTTATCCAAACCTGCGCGTACGGATGTTCGGTTTTCTGCCCGGTATCACCACCCCCGGCGGCGCTACCCACCAGGCCATCGATGATATTGCGGTTTTGCGCGGTATTCCCAATATGACCCTACTCGAGGTGGGCGACGCGACCGAAATCGAAAGCGTGCTCGATGTTGCCCACGCCGTTAACGGGCCGGTATACGTCCGCATGTTACGGGGGGAGGTTCCGCGTTTGTTCAATCCCTCCGAACCTATGATTTTTAATCAAGCTCGGGTATTGAGTACAGGCACGGACTTGACCCTGTTTACCACAGGCATCTGTACCGAAGAAGCTATGCGCGCCACGCACGTCCTTCAAGAGCACGGCGTTTCCATTCAACATATGCACCTCTCTACGCTGAAACCTTTTACCGACCCGTCGGTGGTGGCGGCAGCAGCCCAGGCCAAATATGGGGTCGTGACAATGGAAAACCATACCATCGTCGGCGGCCTGGGCACGTGCGTCGCCGAAGTAATGGCCGAAGCCGGCGGCGGCCGGCCGTTGGTACGTCTGGGATTGCCCGACACCTACGCCCACGGCGCAACGCGCCGCTTTTTAATGAAGGCCTATGGTCTGGATGGGATGGCCCTGGTGCAGCGCGTCGAGGCTGTGCTTGGGACCAGCCTTAATGTCACTGAAGAAGATTTAGCGGCGGTTCGACTTGAGGCTGCCGTCACGTTGAGTACCGCCCAGCTTGAAGCACTGTGAGGCTTACTCATAAAATATTCTAAACAAGGAGAAGCAAAACGTATGGCTAATCTTGGATTTATTGGCTTTGGTGCGATGGGGACAGCCATCACTGAACGGCTTCTGGCTGCCGGCCACAAGGTAACGGGCTGGAATCGAACCAAGTCAAAGGCAGCCCCTTTACTGGATGCCGGCATGGGCTGGGCCAACTCGCCGGGCCATGTAGCGGAAACGGCAGACGTTACCTTTAGCATGGTATTTAATGATGAGGCCCTGCGAGCTATCGCCACAGGTCCCGACGGTGTCCTGGCCGGCCTGAAGCCGGGTAAAATCTATGCCGACATGAGCACGGTCAGTCCGGAGATTGTGCGGGAGCTGGCCCGGCAGGCGGCCGAAAAAGGGGCGCAGATGCTGGACGCACCCGTTTCCGGCAGCCCGGTTACGGTTAGGCAGGGGAAGCTGACGTTTATGGTCGGCGGCGACCGGGCCGCCTTTGAGCAAATTGAGCCAATTTTGTTAGATGTTGGCCCTCGGGCCACGTATATTGGGGCGAGTGGGGCGGCCTCAGTGCTAAAAATTTGCCTCAACCTGAGTATTCCGGTGCAGCTGTTGGCCATGTTTGAAGGATTGGTCCTGGCCGAAAAAAATGGTATTCCCCGTGAGCTGGCCCTTGACGTGATGCTAAACAGCGCCGTTGTCTCGCCGGCCATGAAGTATCGCGGCCCATTTGCTGTGGAATTGCCTAAAGAACCGTTATTCAATCTCACGGGCCAGCGCAAGGATCTTATGATGGCCCTGGAAATGGGTCACAATTTAGATGTAGCCTTACCCACAGCGGCAGCCACCTATCAAGTGATGGCCGCAGCCGGTGCCGCCGGATATGCCGACGAGGATTTTTCCGCATTCTTCAAGGTTTTGGCCCGGATGGCCGGCTTGGAAAAGGAGTAAATCAAAGAGGTACCCAAACCTAGTTTCTCAAAGAGGAGGATGAACCGATGAAACACTTACTCATAGTCGTGCTCACAATTGTTTTGAGCGTATGGCTGGCTGCTTGTGGCGGAGCGCCGGCCCCAAGCGAACCGGCGGCTGAAGAGGTGGAAGAACCGGCCGCGGCAGAGACCGAAGCGCCTGCCGCTGAAGAGGAAGCAGCGGCCGAGGCACCGGCCGGAGAGCCGATCAAGATTGGCGGTACGCTGGGGCTAACCGGGGCTTTTGCCGGGCCATCGGCCGACTATAAGCTGGCCTATGACCTGTGGGTGGAACAGGTTAACGCCAAGGGAGGCTTGCTCGGCCGCCCGGTCGAGATGATTATCTATGATGACGAGAGTACCCCGGCTACGGCTCAGGCGCTCTATCAGCGTCTGATCAACGAAGATGGGGTCGATCTAATTCTGGCGCCGTACACCACCTTTATTGGCGGCGGCATTATTCCCATTGCCGAGTCCAACAAGAAGCTGATGTTTAACGGCGGCTTCGTCGGTATTGAGCTGTTCGAAAACACCGATTGGATGGTCGGCGGGTACACCTATCAAGAGCCGGATTATCCCCGGGCTGTTTTCGAAATGATTGACGCTCTGCCGGAAGAGAAAAGACCCAAACGGGTTGGCATTGTGACTGCCCAGAACCCCTTCACCCTCGTTGTACGGGACGGCTTTAACGGTGAGGGCGGCGTTATTCCCCGGGCCGAAGAGCGCGGGCTGGAAATCGTACTTAACGAAGAGTATCCCGGCAACGTCAACGATGTTAGCGGGTTAATCCAACAGGCGAAAGCCGCCGATGTGGATCTTTTCTTTGCTCTGACCCTGCCTAACGATGGGGCGTTAATGGCCCGTACTGCCCATGAGCTTGACTTCAAACCCGCTATTTACTGCTCGTGCGGATCACAGGTTACGACGATCCCCTTCTGGCGTGACCTTGGGGAAGCGGGTGAGGAGATTATGGCCACGGCCATGGCCTGGCCCAGCGATAATTACCCCGGGCTGGATGACTTATTCGAACGGCTGCAGTCGGAACGGGGTTATAAAGATATGCCTGCCTACGGCGGGGTGGCCTACGGCATTTTGCAGGTCATGGAACAAGCCGTCGAAGGCGTAGGGTCATTGGATCAGGAAGCTTTACGTGACTATGTTACCGGCCGCACCTTTGAAACCGCCAACGGCCCGATGGCCTATGACGACCATCGCATTCCGGCTTACAATGCCATTCTGACCCAGTTTGTTGACGGGGAAAATCGGATAATCTGGCCGTCTGAGCGAGCCACGGGCGATCCGATCATCGGCGGTGAGGAGATTTCCGTTGGACGCGAGTCCGCCGAAGCGGAACCTGCGGGCGAGCCGATAAAGATTGGCGGTACGCTGGGCTTGACCGGAGCCTTTGCCGGCCCGTCAGCCGACTACAAGATTGCGTATGACCTGTGGATCGAGCAAACCAATGCCAAGGGTGGCTTGCTGGGTCGCCCGGTAGAAATGATCATTTATGATGATGAAAGTACGCCGGCTACCGCCCAAGCCTTGTACCAGCGCCTGATTAATGAAGACGGGGTTGATCTGATTCTGGCGCCCTACACTACCTTCATCGGCGGGGGCATCATCCCCGTGGCCGAGGCCAACAAAAAGCTGCTGTGGAACGGAGGCTTCGTCGGGATCGAACTGTTCCAGAACACGGATTGGCTGGTCGGCGGATACACCTATCAGGAGCCGGAATATCCCAAGGGTATTTTTGCCATCATCGATAGCCTACCCGAAGAGCAGCGGCCTACGCGGGTCGGTATCGCTACCGCGCAAAACCCGTTTACCCTCATCGTCCGTGATGGCTTCGAAGGTGAGGGTGGGGTTATCCCCGAAGCCGAAAAACGCGGCATGGAGATTGTGCTCAACGAGGAGTACCCCGGCAACGCCAATGACCTCAGCGGCATCGTTCAGCAGGCCAAAGCGGCCGACGTCGAGCTCTTTTTTGCCCTGACTCTGCCCAACGATGGCTTCTTGATGGCCCGCACCGCCAACGAACTCGGCTTTAAACCCATGATCTACTGCTCCTGTGGCTCTCAGGTGACCACCCTGCCCGCCTGGCCCGACTTAGGCGAGGCCGGTGAGGGCATTATGGCCACGGCTATGGTTTCACCTAAAGACAATTACGAAGGTCTAACCGAACTTTTTGACCGGCTCAAGGAGGAGAA
>JBFGLD010000286.1:0-6810 GCA_041576335.1 Anaerolineae bacterium
AGGTTGCCATCTGAGCTGCGCCTGGCCAAGTTGCACGAAACGGTTTTCACAACCTGATAATTGCGACGGTTCCGCGTCTGCAACTCGGCTAGTTACTCTTGTTTAGGCATTGGTTGCTACATGATTGTGCTCCCTTTAAAAAGGATATCGTTTCAAATGTTGAATCAACTGAATGCGCTGCTGTGGTTCCGTCTTAGGGCTCATCGCAAAGACAACGCTTCTATGCTGGGTTTTCCAATTCTTGAAGCAGGAAAAACATCAAGTCATCCAGGTTCAAGAAGCAGTACTGTTCCTCAGTCTCGTTGATCCGAGTCACTGTAATCCATCGCATCTGCTGAGCATCACCCCGACAGAATCGAATAAGAAATGATTTATAGACTGCTCTTTTTTTGGTCATCTTGAGTTCCACTGTTGCGTTCAGAAAACAACTGGCCTCATTGTATGGTTGACCATTACCCCATCATTACCAGTCGTGGTTGATGTTGGTTAATGCTTTATACTTTTGAACTGGAGCGTTTTGCTATACTGTGTACAGTTCTCCAACCCGTTTGCTAGAAAGAGTTCTATGGATTCATCTGTCCCGAAAATAGAGATATCTCTTATAGGTACCTGGCAAATACGCCATTCGGCCAAACCAACAAAAAAAGATTTACGCCGTAAAGAGAAGGGGTTGCTGGCATATTTGGCAGTGGAGTCCGGCCAAACCCACAGCCGGGACTCGCTCATAGGGCTTTTTTGGCCTGACTTGTCCCTATCTGATGCCCGCAATAATCTGCGGGTTTCTTTGTCACGCCTGAAACGGTATTTGAGCGACACCAATATTTTGCAGTCCACCCGTCATGAGGTTTGCCTAAACCAAAATAACCAGGTTCACCTTGATGTACACCAGTTCCTCTTGCTTATTAAACAAGCCGAAACGCATGACCATCGCTCATTGACTGCTTGTCACCAGTGTCAGGATCAGCTCAAGCAGGCGGTTGATCTTTATCGTGGTGAATTTCTGGCCGGTTTTTATCTGGAAGATTGCCTTGCTTTTGAAGAGTGGCTGTTTGTATGGCGAGAGCGGCTACATGTGCAGGTGCTTGCACAGCTAGATCAACTGGTTCAGGTCGCTGAAGTTAACGGCCGTTTTGAAAATGCCGAAAGATATGCGCGTCGGGAACTTGAGCTGGATCCGTTGCATGAAAGAGCTCACCGCCATTTGATGCAGGCGTTATATGCTCAAGGAAAACGCAATGCTGCTCTTAGCAAATTTAAGAGTTGCGAATCAATATTGCGGGACGAGCTAGGGATTGAGCCAGAAGCTGAGACGGTCCATTTACAGCATAAAATTCGGGCGGGCACGCTTGAAATTTCAGCGCCTGCCTTGGCAACTAACCAAGTTGCTAGTTACTCTCTACCGGAAATCGGCACCCCGTTTGTGGGTCGTGAGGTTGAGCTTGACCAACTGAACCAACGGCTGACCGAACGCAATTACCGGTTGATCTCGTTGGTGGGGCCAGGCGGTATTGGCAAAACGCGGCTGGCTATTCAGGCTGCCCGTGTTCATCGTGATGCTTTTCGGGATGGTGTCTATTTTGTTCCGCTAGAGGGAGTGCAAAACGCCTCCGAGATTCCAGCAGCAATTGCCGAGGCTATAGGGCTATCCTTTGCAGGCAACGCTGTTTCCCCCAAATCTGAAATCATCCAAGCATTACAAGCCAAGCAAAGTCTGTTGATTATTGATAACCTGGAGCATCTCATTGATGAAGGTGCCGATCTACTGCTTGAGCTTTTGCGTCTAGCACCCAATATCGTCTTGCTGGTAACCTCGCGCGAACGGCTTAATTCACAGATGGAAGACCTCTTTCGCTTGCGCGGCTTACCATACCCTGAATCAGATGATGAAGATGATGGTGGTCGTTATGCAGCCATCCGGCTTTTTGTGGATCGCGCCCGTCGCATCAATAAAGCGTTTGGGCTGACAGAAGCAAATCTGCATGATGTGAACACCATTTGTCGCCTGGTTGAAGGACTACCATTGGGAATCGAATTGGCAGCAACTTGGTTAAGAGATTTTTCTGTCCCACAGATCGCCGCATCGCTTCAAGAAGATTTTGCTTTGCTAGAAACGGATTTGCGAGATGTCTCACCACGTCATCGTAGTGTAGCGACAGTTTTTGAACATTCCTGGAGCTTGCTAACTAAGGAGGAGCAAGCTGTTTTGGCCCAACTATCCATATTTCGGGGTGGGTTTACCATGGCAGCAGCGCAAGCGGTAACCGGGGCGTCGCCCTTGCTTCTGACGCGTTTACGTTATAAATCACTAATACGTGGTAGTGGCAACGGCCGTTATACCATGCATGATTTATTACGCCAGTTATCTCAGCGCAAACTGCGGAAATTTGATGGCATGAGTGACCATGCCGAAGCAAAACACAGCCGCACCTATCTCACCCTGTTGCAAGAACAAGCGGATCGCCTAAATCGTGATGATGCGGCGATAGCCAGTGCCACATTACGGCCGGAATTGGATAACATTCGCCGGGCGTGGCGTTGGGCGATTCATCATTCAGCGTTTGATTTGCTGCAACAGAGCACAGGAGGATTAGCTGACTTTTTATTCCATGGAGGATTAGGCTTTGAAGGGGCTCAACTATTGCAGATAGCTATTGAGGCTGTACAAGCAACAGGAAAAACCGAAGGATCGCTGCTGCCGCTTTTGCTTGTCAAACAAGCCTGGCTGTTAGGTGACTTTAGATCTTACAATGAAATCGTTGCCATCATCGAACAAATCCTCTTGTTAACTGACAAAAAGCCAGAAATGGTGCATTTAGAAGCGCAAGCTTATCTACTTTGGGCAAATCAAGCATTGGATCAGATTGCCGATCCAAAACAAGCACAACGCTATCTGGACGAAGCAGCAGCTATCGTTGATAAGCTAGATAATTCGGAATTGACAGCCCAGTTGCTCTGTGATTATGGTCGATTCTTTTTTTCTGATGGGTAATTTGATCGGGCTGTAGATGTATTGAATAGGGCATTGGGATTATTTGAAGAACTAGACCATCTCCCTGGACAGGCAGTAGCATATGCTCGTCTAGCTCCAGCATATGCAGAAGCCTACAATCTTGGCCCTGCACTACGTTGCGATCGCAAGGCATTGTCCTTGTTTACCCAATTAGACGATCGTACCAGAATGGGATACACACAACATGGTCTTGGAGAAACATATATGCTGTTGGGTGCCTATGATCAAGCTATTGAACAGTTCGACAAAAGTTTAGAGCTTTACCGGAGACAGGGGAATAAACAGAACGAGGCCAATGTGCTGGCACCTTATGCCACAGCTTTGAATGGGCTTGGCCAAACAGATGCGGCTGAGAAATATTATCGGTTGGCTATTGCCCGACAAAAAGATTTTCAACTAAGCTTTTGCCTATGTTTCTCTTTACTGGATTGGGGAACATTTCAACTAGAACAAGGTTGGCTAGCTGAGGCAGAGATTACATTTGACGAAGCCCTCGACCTTAATCGTAACAACAAGTATCTGAGGTTGACCTCGTTAACGAAATTGGCCGCAGTTTACTTGGCACAGGGCCAGCGCGACAAGGAGGCTTTCACCCTGGCTGACACAGTTTGGCGGGAGATTGAACCCACTGAAGGGGCAGGCTTGCCGTTTCCTCTCGATACGATGTACGAATGCTATTCAGTTTTCCAAGCACATAGGGATGAGCGAGCTGAGGCTGTTTTGCGCTTGGCTGGTGATGTACTGAAGCGAACGGCATCTGAGATTGAAGATCCCGAAATGCGAACCAGTTTCTTAAAAAATGTATCAGTCAACAGGACTATCCTTCAGCTAATCGAGAAGAATAGTGTGAGGGATAAATGACCGTACCATGCAAGAACCATATGCCACCCTGTGTCACTCGAGTATTGGAGCCGGATTCTGGCACACATCTTTGCGCTGATGTTGGAGCTTGTCCGCATCAATCGGCTGTCCGATCATGACAAGGACATCGAGATTCTGATTCTTCGTTACCAGCTAGGTATCGCCGACAGACTCAACCGCACCATCAAACTGATCGCGTCGAGAAGTTGACGATAGCTGTGCTGACGGCCAGATTGAATCGGTCATACTGCTCCCCACCCCAAGACCACGTTCAATCCGCGGCGATCTGAGTCGCCACCATTCAAGGCGTCAATGTCGAGGTCGCCGCTCGCCCCAGCCGCCGCTCTTGCGCCAGACCCCACAGACTCAACCCCAGGCCCAACGCCATCAAAATCACCGTCGCCCAAAAGGTATCGCGCAAGGCGGCAATCTGTGCCCCGGCCGAGGCCGTCGTCGCCCCGCCCGGCAGAGGCCTAGTGGACAGGGCGATCACCCGGCCGGCCCACAGCGCCCCCAGCAGCGCGATCCCCGTCGTCTGTCCCAGCGTTCGCGTGATCGAAAGCAATCCCGACGCGATCCCCAGCCGCTCCCGGGGGACGCTCCCCATGATGGCGCTGTTGTTCGGCGATTGAAAGACCCCCATGCCGATGCCCACCGGCATCAGCCGCAGGATGAACCCAATCGCCGTTGTCTGTTGGCTCAGGCCTCTCATGGCATAGTAGCCGATCAGCAAAATGAACAGCCCCAGCGCGGTGATCGGCCGCGTGCCAAAACGGTCGGACAACGCCCCCGAGATCGGAGCGACCACCCCCAGGATCACGGGCACCGCCGCCATCAACAACCCCACCTCCCGCGTGTTGTACCCTAGCACGATTTCCAGGTAAAACGGCAACAGGATCACGGTGCCCGCGATCGCCACAAAGGTGAAGAGGCCGGTCACCAGGTTGATGCTGAAAAGTCGATTGCGAAAGAGCCGCAGATCGATCATCGGCTGGCTGCTGCGCCACTCGATCAGGACAAACAGGAAAAGGAACAGAACAAATCCGGCGAACAGGAGCAGGATTCGTCTATCGTCAAAGCCGATCTGCTGTCCGACCGTCAACGCCAGAAGCAGAGACAACAGGCTCAGAAACAGCGTGACGGCTCCCCAGTAATCGAATCGCTGTCCTCCGGCTGGCTTGAAAGAGGGTACGAAACGATGCACCAGGAAAGCGCCCAGGATGCCCACCGGGAGATTGACGAAGAAGATCCAGTTCCAGGAAGATGCCTCGATGATCAGGCCTCCCAGCGTAGGGCCTAGCACGATCCCGACCGAGATGATGCCGCTGCTGATACCCATCGCCTTGCCTCGCTCCGCCGGTGGAAACGCTTCGGTGATGATAGCCAGCGCCAGCGCCAGCATCATGGCGCCGCCGACTGCCTGGACCACCCGAAAGCCGATGAGCCAGTATATGGAAGGCGCCAATCCACAGAGCATGGAACCGGCCGTGAAGACCACGAACCCCCCGTTGTAGATAGGCTTCTTGCCTATCATGTCACCCAGGCGGCCGATGCTCAGCATCAGCGTTGCCAGTGCTAACAGGTAGGCCAGCACCACCCATTGCACCGTGGCGAAGTTTGTGTTCAGGTCGCGCACCAGCGTCGGCAGGGCCACGTTCACGATGGTGCCATCAATGGTCGTCAGGAGAATGCCCGCGCCGACAGCCAGCATCACCAACCATTTTCGGCCGTAATCGATTGGCTCTTGCAGCGTCATCGTAGCTGGGTGCCTGCTTCGGTCAAATGATCACGCTCTGATCGCTTGCTTCCAGCAGGGCGTTGATGATCTCCTCGTCGAACGTGAGCCAGGCGTGTGACTCGTGTTCAGCATAGAAGAGCCAGCCCTCGCCGTCTTCGTGAGTGGCGTGGATCGCCGCGTAGGGGCTGCGCGAGGTAATCTGAATCCCTATGATCGCGCTCCGGGGGTAACAATTATAGATGGCCGGCCGTTGGTCTTCCGACACCGCCGCCAGCGTCCAGCCATCGCTAAAGGTGACGCCGCCGGCTCGACCGCGCCTCGGCTCATCCACGAACTCAGCACTCACGGGAGCCCACCGTTCCTCGCCGGCTTTCGGTCCCGCATCCAGGGCCAGCCACCGGTACGTCTCCTGCTTGTCCTTGATTCGAAGCGTAATTGGCCACGTATAGAAGAACTGTCTCGGCCGTGCCTCTTCCAGTTGAAAGATGCGCTCAATGCCTGTGAGGCCCGATGTGTTTACCGTGAGGGCGGGCATCACTGCGTATTCAACCGTGCAGCCCTTGATGCTGCGCAGGGCGTCGATGCTCTCTCTCAATATCGGACTGGTCATGGCAATTCACTCCTTCCGCTAGCCGTTGGCATACGGGTCCTTGGGCGAGCGATCGGCCGACAGCGATGGCGCCGTTCGCTGCACCAGGAGTTCGATGGCATCAGCTAGGTGTGCTTCGGCGATATTGTAGTCGCCGCA
This sequence comes from Anaerolineae bacterium, assembly GCA_041576335.1. Taxonomy (GTDB): domain Bacteria; phylum Chloroflexota; class Anaerolineae; order 4572-78; family J111; genus JANQQF01. The sequence goes on from JBFGLD010000286.1 coordinate 6,358, forward strand.
AGCCAGGCGCAATTTATGCGCTTCCAATAACACCTCGGCGTGGGTGACTCCATTGGGCGGTTCGAACTTATAGCAGGCCAGTTCAATGAGCTGTCCCAGGGGATCTCGAAAGTAGATGGAATCCATGAATCCCCGGTCTACTTCCCCTGTATTCTTAATGCCGCGCTCATCCAATCGTCGTTTGGCCTGGCTGTACGTGGCACGGGATACCATGAAAGCAAGATGGTGCAGATTGCCGATACCCTCGGGATTCGGTGTCGGGTCCGGCCGCCAATCCTCATTTGTAAAGACGGTGATCAGACGACCGTCCCCCGGATCGAAATACAGGTGATTCTGTTCTGGAACATCCAGGTTGGGCTGCTCAAAGATCATTGGCATCCCCAGCACCCCTTCCCAGAAATCCACCGATGTCTGTCGATCCGCGCCCAGCATGGTGATGTGATGAACCCCCTG
>JBFGLD010000287.1:0-6806 GCA_041576335.1 Anaerolineae bacterium
CAGAAGCGCAGCTGTAGTTCCGCGCTCGTAATAGTCGCCCTCCGGCAAGAGATCGAGTGCCCGCCGAGCGTACGTCACGGTGCCGGACACATCGCCGAGAGCCTGGGCACGATAGGCACGGGCGTTGGCTATTGATGCGGGCAGAGACCGAAACTGCTCTTTGTCTACCACGACCATCTCGGCAACGCCCATCTCGGGCGAGGGGGCTTCCGGTCGCTCAGGTATATCTGCCGCCGTGTCCAACCAGCGTTCAGCGTCCCGCAGACGGGCTTCAGCGGCCTCCAGCTCGCCGCCATCCAGTAACACCAAGGCATACACAATGCTTAGCACGGGTCTGGCACGAACCAGCTTGTCAGGTAGCGCCTTCACCCAGCCGAGCACCGTCGCTTCCTGTCTACTCCTGCGCATTGCTGGCCAGGCCAGCTCGACTAGGCCCGCCGCTCGCTCGAAATCTTCGGCGGCAAGCGCGTGGCGGACCGCATCGGACGGCATATCGTTCTGTTGGTACCACTCGCTCGCCCGCTGATGCAGGCCAGAGACCTCATTGGGCTGCTCCTCCATCGCACGCGCTTGCAGAACATCGGCGAAGAGGTGGTGATAGCGATACCACTGGCGCTTGTCATCGAGCGGGACGACAAACAGGTTGCCTCGCTCCAGGGCCTCCAACAGAACTTTGCCATCTTCCTGGTCGGTGACGGCAGTTCCTTTGGAACTGCTTAGCGTTTCGGCTATACCGAAACGCACGGCATCGCATAAGGGACCACTTAACCTGTCGAGAATAGCAGTTTGCAGTAAGAAGCTGCGGACACGTTCGGGCTGACGCTGCAGAACCTCTTCGACCAGATAGTCGAGGATAAAATGGTGGCTGCCGGTGAAAGCCTGGATAAAACTGGCGGTGTCTTCTCGCCCCTGCATGGAGAGTGCAGCCATTTGCAGGCCGGCAATCCAGCCTTCGGTGCGGCTTTCCAGGGCGGCGATGTCTTCCGCTGAGAGGTTCAGGCCCATCACCTGGTTGAGAAATCCGGCGGCTTCGGAGGGGATAAAACGTAAGTCGGATGCACGCAGTTCGGTCAATTGGCCCCGGGCGCGGTACCGGGCCAGGGGTAGCTGGGGATCCTCACGGGTGGTGATGACTAGGTGCATCTGCGGAGGTAGGTGATCGAGTAGAAAGGTGAGGGCCTCGTCAATCGGTTGGGCCTCAATAAGGTGGTAGTCGTCAAGGACGAGGACGAAATTGTCCGGGATGGTGGTGATTTCATTGAGCAGGGCCGTCAGAATCCTTTCGATTGGCAGTGGCTGAGGGGATTGGAGTAGACCCATCACCCCTTCGCCAACATTCGCTACAATCGTCTGCAAAGCAGCGACGAGGTAAGCCAGAAAGCGGGTGGTGTCGTTATCCCCTTCGTCCAGTGATAGCCAGGCAACTTGATTTACGATTTTGGATTTTGGATTTCCGATTTTTTCTTGGCTCGCTGCTTCTGCCTGCAAATCGTCAATCGTCAATCGTAAATCGTAAATCCAACTGCTGACCAGCGTGGTTTTACCAAAGCCGGCCGGGGCAGAGATGAGGGTCAGCTTGCGTGCAAAGCCACCGCTTTGCCACAGCCCTTCATTCAGCCGTTCGATCAGGCGGGGGCGGATGACAACTTTAGGCCGAAGTGGGGGGATATAAAGTTTAGTGGCTAATATTGGCGTAGACATGAATCAATTATAAGCTACAGCTCTCCGCCGTCAATTGCAACGCTTTGTCACGTTTTGCTATTATGTTCCACAGTTATGACGACACTCCCCTTTTTGTGTCGTTTGTCGACATACCTGTGAGCTTCGGCAGTCTGTTCTAACGGATAGCGTCTATCAATGACCGATTTAATTGTTCCAGCCTCAATAAGCTCTTTGAGGAAAATTAAATCTTTTTGCGGCCACAAGCTTTTCGTGGCCGCAATGAATGTGGCGTCTTTTCGAGAAACGCAGGTTGCCAAATTCTATATTTTCCTCGCTGCAATCCATTGAATCGCCATCTTGTCATCCCAAATTTTAGTTTCAAAAATCTCAAATTTACAGAGAATGACCGTGACAGCCCAGATAAACCCAAAGGCGGTCGCCGTCAGCGGCGGCTCCGGGATAAATCATCTGTTATGGATTGTAGGTACACAATGGTGTGTAAAAGTGAAACTCATTTGTCTAAGTCATCTGCATCTTGTTTCTTCTTTAAGCTCGTTCCGATACCGGCACCTATGGCAGCACCTAGAGCCAGACCTAGAGCCACACCTATACCAACATCATCGAAAGCCGCGCCAAAAGCCGCGCCAAAAGCAAGACCTAAGGCTGCGCCTAGCCCTGTATAATGTGCGATCGGGTCATTTGTTTTGTTTTGTTTACCCATTTTGTTTCTCCTACATACACCTAACGCTCCCCCTTTACACGACTAGAAAGGTGAGCGAGGACACGTTCTAATAAAATTTACCTGTCTGACTTAGCACCTTCAATAACCGCCCTGCTTTCCAATTCGTGTGCAAGCGGACTGGGTTTGGCGTTCAAGATATCGTCGCCGCCTTTCATCGTGCCGTAGAGCCAGTCGTCGCGCATTTGCGTACACTGCGCTTTCAATAAATTGACTTCATTACGGGGTACCACCAACATTGATGCAGTGCGCCGTGAAACGGCGGAATTGAATTGAACCCGAAGGGTTCTGTAGGACAGATACCAGCAAACCTACAAGCCGAACTGAGTTAGCAGAACGGGAAACCTGACTGTGAACATAGCCTCTCAGTAAAGCGGAGTGAGGTAAACCGGAGATTACCAAGAGGCTCACGCAACGGCTGACTGACAAGGTGAAAGTTTGATTACTTGAAGGCTAGGGTCCAGTGATGCAAATGTTCGTCTACAGGAAGACCGGTTGAAATTACCTGTAGCTTGTTATCAGAATGAGAAGCGCATCGGTCATTCTGAGCGGTATCTAACGAGAACACCTTTCAGAGAGAAAGGGCAAGGACCCGACCGGGCCACCTAAATCAGTCTATAACGTTCAATCCGTACGGAACACGGGAACGCCTAGCCCGCGAGAGCGGTACGGTGTCGGAGCCGTAGTATTAGTCTGAGCCAAGGAAAGCTTGGCACATCCAAACTCTGATGGTGCAGGCAGAACTATCAGACTGGCGAAGTACGGCAGGTAGGTTAATCTCATAAGAATTAGCGAGTAAAGCGAGATGCTCAACGCTCAAAAATATCTTGAGATAGTCAGAAGTCGTGGCGAAAGAAGGCTTCATCTGGAAAGAGTGTATCGTCTCATCTGCAAGAGAGACCTCTTTCTCGCTGCCTACGGCAGATTGTATGCCAATAAGGGAGCGACAACGCCGGGGGTAAACCCGAATGATACGGTAGATGCCATGTCCCTCAAAAGGATCGAGGCTATAATTTCCGATCTGAAAGCAGGCACATACAAATGGCAACCAGTCAGAAGGAAACAGATATCTAAAAAGGGTAACCCCAACCAAACTAGGCCCTTAGGGTTGCCTGGCTGGAATGACAAGCTGGTTCAAGAAGTCATCCGAATGATCTTGGAAGCCTACTATGAACCTCAATTCTCCGACAACTCACACGGGTTCAGACCGGGACGTGGTTGCCATACAGCCTTAGAAGCAATACGCACCAACTGGACCGGAACAACTTTATTCATTGAGGGCGATATCCGAGGCTGCTTTAATGAAATCTCACATACAATCTTACTTGACATTATCAAACGAGATATACGAGACCAACGCTTTTGGAAACTGCTTAAAGGGATGCTGAAGGCCGGGTATTTAGAAGAATGGACGTACCACAAAACCTACTCTGGCGTTCCACAAGGGGGGATTTGCAGCCCCATCTTGTCCAATATATTTCTCAATCAATTGGACCAATTCGTGGAAAATGAGCTTGTTCCAGAGTACAGCAAAGGAAGCATAAGAGCTCGGAACCCCGAATACCGACACCTATCAAGAAAAATGGCGAAAGCCAAGGACGCCCGTGACTTCGAACAGTACAACCAACTTCAGAAACAACGACGACAAATTCCCAGTAAACACCCTCACGACCCCAACTATCGCCGCCTGAAATATTGTCGTTACGCTGACAGACGACTGGCTGCTTGGCTTCACTGGCCCAAAAAGCGAAGCGATTGAGATCAGGAAACGGGTCAAACAATTTCTAAACTCAATCGAGCTAAGGATGTCCGAAGACAAGACCCTCATCACCCACGCCGTCGAAGACCGAGCTAGATTTTTAGGCTACGAGATCCACGTCGCCAGAAACAACAACCGGATCACCCAATACCAACCGACTGGTTTAGCCAAAAGAAAAGCTCGAGCTGCAAATGGCAGGGTTATACTCAGTGTTCCGCGAGAAGTTACCAATGAGTACAAGCGGCGCTGTAGTCAAAAGGGCAAGCCCCACCACCGGACAGCTTTGCTGAACAACTCCGACTACGAAATCGTGATGACCTACAATATGGAATTTCAAGGGTTAGTCAACTACTACATCCTGGCTCAAAATGTCGCCAAGCGCTTGTATCCTGTCAGGTATGCTTATCTGCAATCGTTGGTCAAAACGTTGGCAGCCAAACACAAAAAGAGTATATCCTGGGTCTACCGCAACTTCTATCATCGGCTTGATAATGGCAAGAAGGCCATCAAAGTAACCATCCCCCGCGAACAGCCGAAAACTCCTTTGAGTGCAACTTTTGGAGCCAAACCTATTCGCTACGCCAAACGTATCGCCATCAGGGATGAAAAACCGCGATCTTTTCCCCAACAAGCAGAAATCGTCCAAAGATTACTGGCTGATAAATGTGAGCTATGCGCTTCAACCGAACAGATCGAGGTTCATCACATCCGCAAATTGGCAGACATCAAGAAAAAATACCGAGGCCGACCCCACCCACCAAGATGGGCTGTCTTTATGATGCAACGCCATCGAAAGACGGTGGTGGTTTGCCGTAAGTGTCACGAACATATCCATTCAGGAACCTATGATGGCGTCAAGTTGACTTAAAACCTACTGGAAAGCGAACTGATGCGAAAGTATCACGGTTCGTTTGGGGGGCGGCGATTGGAAAAGCAGGTCGTGCTGCTCGCTGGTCGCCGACCCTACCTCATGTACGCTAAGGGATGGTGAAAATTGACCTGATTTGCTCTATATTGTAGAGAAAGAACCTCCTGGAAGCTAAAATTTCAGACGAAATTGGTCCAAAACAAACAGCTTCCAGGAGGTTGAACACAGGGTACAATTTACCCTAAATGCGGACCAAGTTGGGGTTCAGAACATACTCGCCGTACAGAATAATATTGTCCCAGCCAATCGGACTGATATGTTGAAGCAATGATAAATCAATACCAGCCCCCTCCGGATCACATTCTTGAATGACCCGATTGATTTCCTTGGCCTGCCAGTAGATGATCGAGGCCATAATCAGGGTCAGGCAGCTACTTGAATTTTTTTGCTCCTGTAAATCACGATTAGCAATCTTTCCTTGTTTACCGTAGGCGACCTCTCTGGCCAGGGCATGCATTTCCTCCCCCTTAAGCAAGCCACGGCGTATTCTCTGTCTTTCCAAAGGATCAGACATGAATTTCAAGATATGTTCGGTTTTGAAAACGCGGCCCAACTCGCGATTGGCCCGATAGAAATGGTTCTTACCGCTGTAGCCGACCAGACGTTTCAAAGCCGTCGAAGCGGTAGCGTGACCACTTTCAAGTGAGGCATAGAAATGCCCCATCCGGTCCCATTGTTCACAAATCCAGTCTGGACCGGGCCACAAGAAATGGCCGCTGTGTGGGAAATGGAACTTCGACAACTTGAAAAGTAGAAAAACTAAAGTAGAATTTTTAGCTTTTTAAGAAATAGGTTATTATCACTTAACTTCCGGCCTATAGGATATTAAGAATTTAAGGCCGACCAGGGTGGTATTATTTCTTAATACCTGTCTCGTCGGTTAAAACATTATGCCGAAGAGAATCTAGTATCATGCCTGAACCCGATCCAGCGAGAATCATGACCTTTGCATCGCCGAAAGATCTCGGTCGGTGGCTCAAGGTGAATCACGCCACCGAAAGTGAACTGTGGGTGAAGATATTCAAGAAAGGGACTGGGATTCCGAGCGTGACTTGGGACGATGTCGTGATTGAGTCGCTGTGCTGGGGCTGGATTGATGGCGTCAAGAAGTCACTTGATGACCAAGCCTATCTCCAGCGGATCACTCCCAGGAAAGCTCGAAGCAACTGGTCGAAGAGGAACAGAGAACATGCAGAGCGTTTGATAAGCGAGGGCCGGATGAAGGAGCCAGGGCTCGTGCATGTTCGTTCCGCCAAAGCGGATGGCCGGTGGGAGAACGCCTATGCGGCAAGTGAAATGAAAGTGCCAGCGGATTTCTTAGCAGCACTCGAGAGCAGGCCGAAGGCGAAACAGTTTTTTGAAACGCTCAATAAATCGAGCCGTTATGTCATCGCCTACGGATTGACAACTGCGAAGAAACCCGAAACCAGACAGAGGCGATTTGAAAAATTCATGGACATGCTCGTCCACGAAGAAAAGCCGGACTTTGGCTTCAACAAATCAAAGACGGCATAAGTTAAGGTCAGTAGGGGCCTCGCAGCCCCTACTGCCTCTCCCAAACGGAGCGTGAACCCTTTCGATTCACTCCGCTTTTCAGTAGACTGGCCGTTGTCATCAGTACCCTGTCGCGTGAGCGATGTCGTGACAGTGGCCGTGCCGTAGAGATAAATTCGCATAACGGTTATCAGAATGATTGCCGTTGATGTGATGAACCTCCG
>JBFGLD010000288.1:0-6806 GCA_041576335.1 Anaerolineae bacterium
CGTGACAATCGTAAGTTTGCCATGCCGGACCGCAATATCAAGCGCCCGCTGCCCGTCATCATCTACCACGGTCGGATCAGCCCCGTGCTCCAGTAACAACCGCACCACTGGTTCCACCCGCTCAACATCCCAGTGACCACTGACCGCGGCAAATAAAGGCGTTTGGCCCGTCGCGTCACGGTGGTTAACATCCAGCCCTTGTTTCAGGAGAAGACGAACATTGTCGAAATTGGCCTGCTCCGCCTGCTGGAATAGCGCTGTGCGCCCCAACTCATCCTGCACGGCCGGCGATGCGCCTTGCTCAATTAGAAACCGGGCAATCTCTGGGGTCCGGGCCAAGAAGAGCGGTGTCTGCCCGGCCTTATTTGGCCGGTTGACCTCCGCCCCACGCGCCACTAACAGCTGCACCAGATTCACGTCTCCTACTTGGCCTGCCACCAACAGGGCTGTTTGTCCGTCCTCGCTGCGCTGTCGGTTCGGATCGGCTCCATAATCCAGGAGTAACGCTACCAAATCCCTCCGCCGGCTTCTGACGGTTTCAATCAGCAGTGGCTCCTGTGTGCTACGGAAAGAGACCTCCGTATTGGGGTCGGCGCCGGCCTCCAGCAGTAATTGGATCGATTCCAGGTCGTTAGTCCGCCCGCCGCGAAAGTAGACCTCCTCCAGGGCCGAATACCTTCCGGTGTGGGCGTTTGGGCTGACCCCAGCGGCCAACAGCAGACGAGCATAGCCCAGGTGACCCCGCTGAAATGCCTCGATCAGCGGAGCCGGGTAAGCGATGAGCAGCCCCAGCGGAATGAGCAGGAGGCTCACGACAATGACCAGCGTATAAACCAGCCCGGCCCAGTGCCGCCGCAGGAGCGCCACGATGAGCGTCGTCAAGATGAGCAGTCCGACATAGCCAAGCGCATATTGATAGTACGGAGAAATGACGGAAAGGCGCAGGTTGGTGTTCACGATCACGACATTGGCGGCCAAGGTCAGGCCGCCGGTAATCCACAAGGGGATGGGGACGGCCCGAAAAGTCGGGAAGGTCAGCAAGGCCAGTAGTCCCGTGATTGTCGTTCCGAGAAAACTGAACAACAGCGGAAAAAATACCAGGTACAAGACGACATACAGCCCACAGATTAGTCCGACGGTTAGGGCAAAAAACCAATAATGGGCTTGAGCTAATCGATTAATATTAGCTGATATCGCCACGGTTTCCTTGTCTATCATGGGTCCGGCTTTCTGACACCCACACTGAGCGTTGTCGGCCCGTTTGCCAACAAATACGAATGTTGGAGAGAGGTATGCCCTCTAGAACAGGCTACATGGTTTGGCTACATAGCTGGTCGTAGGTAAGATTTATCTCAATCGCTGTTATAAGGATATATATATGACGTTCATCAATTCGTCAAGAGGAAAATTCGGCCATAACAGGGCACAGGCAATGTGTAACCTATGATGCTGCCGGAGCAGCTAATTGGCGGGCCTGTAGCGATTACGTTGATGCGTCTTTTTCCGGAATTTCAAGTGAAGGGTCTTGTTCTGTCGGCCACCAATGTTTTCACGGATACATATGTTCCACCGCCGTTGCGGCTTGCTCAGGTGCCAGGGTAAGCGGGACGATCACCGCGCCATCGAGGGCAGAAGGATATCCCTCAGCCGACACGCTACGATGCCAATAAGAACGGCTTTATGTTACGGAAGGGAGATAGTTTCTTAATAGTCATCGAATGTGGTACAATAGTCGCAACTATTTTTTATCGACAGGACATACCGATGACCACCGAACTTCCTCCGCTTTATCAAGAAATCACGCGCCGGATCGTTGCTGCGGCCAACCCGGTTAAGGTGATTCTGTTTGGCTCCCAGGCGCGGGGTACAGCCCGCGCCGGTAGCGATCTGGATTTGCTGGTCATCGAACGTGATCCGGTTTCAGCCCATCAAGAAGCAATCCGGCTGCGGCGGCTCCTGCGCGATTTGGATATTTCGATCGATATTATTGTTATTGAGCAATCTTTTGCCGAGCGGTATGGTGATATTCCGGGATCGGTGCTCTATCCGGCCTTTCGCGAAGGTACGGTTCTGTATGGTTGACTCTCGTGAAACGCGCCAGCAAGAACTGGCCCGGTTGTTACTGCAAAAGGCCCGCCAGGACCTAGATTTGGTAGTGAGCGTGGTCGACTCTGAGGCCATAGCCGATGAAATTATTGGGTTTCATATCCAGCAGGCCATTGAAAAAGCCATCAAAGCCTCGTTAACCCGTTTGGGCATCCAATATGAATTCACGCATGACCTTTCAATACTTTACCGGCAGGCTGAAAATAGTGGGCTAACATTGCCTGCTTCAATAGACGCCGTAGAAGAGCTAACTGTATTTGCCGTCCAGTTCCGATACTTGTTGTATCAGGAAAAACAGGGTTTTGACCGCAATGCTGGTTTAAACTTAGCCGAAAAATTTGTTGATTGGGCCGAATCAATCATCGAATCTCTGGTACAACCACCCCCTAAAAACAACGATAACGACCGGTCCGCAAACTAAATTCATGGGCAACCCGCTCGCGACACAGATCAATCTGTCTTTCAATGGTGACGGAGATGTATCCGTAACCATTGTTGTTTAGGGGGCAATCGACGGTGACAACAAGTGGTGCTCACGTTCCGTTGAATCAGGGCAATCATGCAAACTTTCGGGAGGATGACGGCGTTTATCGCGACGGTGGCCTGATTTTTCATTTTCTGGGTCGTTTTGTGGCCCTCTTTTTGGCATTTCAATCACAGGCGCTCAATACCGACAATAACACCGGTCACGCGATCCCCGGTTCGCGAACCTTTGAGGATATCGTTCAGGGTCGCGAGCCCACGCCCGATCCCGACCAACCGGAGCCAATCCCCCACCGGTTCCATCACGTCCGTATTGTCGGAGCGTTGGTCAATCCGGAGGGCGGTGAAAATAAGCCAAGGCACACCGGGCGTCCGGAGTCGGTGATCCTGCTGAACCGCACCCCGGAAAGCGTATCGCTCGACGGTTGGTCGCTAATTGACCGAGCTCAACATCGCCAACTGCTTGATGGGTTCGCGATCGAGGCCGGAGACATCCTCAAAATATCGCTCGCCGATAGTCCGGTGGTGTTGGGTAATTCAGGGGGTACGCTCTCCCTGTTAGATGAAAATGAAACCAAAATTGATGGGGTAAGTTACACCCGTGATGATGCTAGAGGGGAAGGCTGGATTGTCGTATTTTAAGCATCTCTCTCTATTTGGCCAGGCGAGCTCCAATACGTCCAGAGCGGTAAACAATCGAAGACCTTATGGGCCCAATTGTTCTCGTCGGGGTAGTCGGCGAACCAGGCCAGTCACGCTTCACCCGTCACGAACGTGGGTAAATTGTTTCGTTGGTAAGACCTTAATTGAACTCGAAGCCTTACAGAACGGCTGAAGATGCTTATTGAAGTGTGCCTCCAGAATTCGATAGTAGGTTTCTTCATGGCTCCGGAGCGCGCTAAAGAAACGATCACGGAAGGGGGCATGGTGCAACACCGAGCCAAACGTGACGTGAAGCACTTCTCGTCCGTGAAAGTCATCGAGTAACGTCACCACCTCGTCATCGGGCAGACGAGAGATATTAGGCACGTGCTCCACCTCAGCCGAGACGTGATAGCTGGCCCGGTCGGTCGGAAAGCGTTCAAGAGCAAAGACGGCAATCTCTCGAAAAAGAGCCGGGTTTGTGACCGCCACCGTCCGCAAGGCTTCCAGGTAACTGGTGCCGGCGGTTTTGAGGTGGACCAACTCGCCGGCCACGCTGGCGGCAATGGGGTAAATGCTAAATTTATCAGAGCCGGAGTGCAGGCTGAGTTTGTAGGGGCCAAACACTTTCGCCACAACCGCATGCCGGGCAAATGTCTGCTCAAATTCGGCCAGGTCGCCGATGTAGTCAACGCCCTTTTCAAAGCGGCCTACATAGCGCGGCGCCAGGCTAACCCATTTGACGCCGAGCCGTTTTAATTCGTTGGCAATGTAGATATGTTCAGCCAGACTGGTGATGGTCTCAGTTTCATCCACACTCATCTCTAATTCAAAGAGACGGTCACCCATTACCTTAACCAGGTGACGATACATCATCACCGTCTGAGCGACGACGTGCCCATATTTAGCCGCCGCTCGCATGACGTCTGCCCGGTCGATGGTCACGCTGAAATCTCCCAGGTCAATCGCTTTACCGGCCAGACGCTGCTGCAAATCTGCGGGACTGCTCTCCAGCGTATTCCAGGGCAGGCCAGCGACCCGCCCCTGTAACTGACCGGCCGGAGCGTTATGGGCCTCATTATCAACGTAGTCACCGGGATCAATGGTATAGAAGGTATAACCGGCCGCCGCGCATACATCGATGTCCGCCATCGTTTTGAGATGGTCGGCATCGGCCCCAAAGCCATTGCGCCAGCCCTCCTGAAACACGCCCCACATGGCATCATCCATCACCTCTTGCGGCGTGCGGCCGGTGCGGGCGTTTTCGCGGATAGATTGTTGAGCCAGAATCGGGGCCATATCAGCCTGGCGCACAGCCCGGATGTGGCCCGGGGTGGCTAACCCCAGCCGGTCACCACAGCCGGCGGATTTGCGCAGGCCCAGGGGTTGGGCTACCAGGAAAGGAAGGATCTGCCGCAGGGCCGCCGCATTTTGAGACGTTGTTGGGCCAATCATACACCGCAGGTCTGTTCCGTTTAGGCTCAACGTCTCGGTTTGACCCGCAAACGCGCTGCGGGCATTTGGGCCGAATGAGACATAAATTATTTTCTTTGCCTCACCCTGCCGCCCCAGACCGACCAGGCCCGCCCGGGTCATGATCAGTGATCGTTCGTAAATTGTTAGCCTGGTCAATTCAGCTAACTGCCTGGCGACGGTGCCTACTTCTGCCGGCGGCAAATCGCCTTGCTTCAGATAAGTTAGAATATTGGTTTCCATAAAATACTCCGTCGTTTACACACCGCTGAAAACGGAAAAACCTCCATCAACGGGTACGACAATGCCGGTCACAAATCGAGCCGCCGGGCTGCACAACCAGATAAGCGGGCCATAAGCTCCTCCGCTTCGCCAAAGCGTCCCATTGGGGTGTAGCTGCCATCAGGCTTGAGCAAAAAGTCGCGGTTTTGCTCGCCCACAAAAAAGCCGGGCGCAATGGCATTGACCCGCAGCGAGGGGCCGTATTTTTTGGCCAGTTCAATCGCCAACCGGCGGGTAAAGTTATCGATCGCTGCTTTGGTAGCGGCATATGCGACTAACCGGGTCAGGGGCCGCTGGGCCGCCATCGAGGACATGTTGGCGATAGTGCCGCTTGCTCTGTGGAGCACTGCATCAATCATTTTCAAGGAACCATTAAAGTTTGTAAGTTCGTTTAGCCAGACCATAGGCCATATCGGCGACCATTTCCTGAGCATCGGCCAGGTCTATAAATTGCCGGACGACTAATCCGGCCAACCAGTTGGCGCTGGCCCGACGCCACAAATCGTGCCGGGCCGGAATCGAGGGAAAGGCGCGAGTGTCGTCGTTAAAGCCGGCGGTATTGTAAAGCCCGGCCGTTTCGATAACCTGGTCAAAATAGCGCCGGAAGCCATTCCAACTGTCATAAAACCACCAGGGCGGCCCCAGCTTGACCGCCGGATAGTGGCCGGCCAGGGGGGCCAACTCGCGGGAATAGCTGGTTTCATCGAGGGTGAAGAGAATCAAGGTGAAGTTGGCATGGCTGCCGTATTTGTTGAGTAAAGGTTGTAGGTTGCGTGTGTAACCGGTGGGTAGGGGCATATCAGCGCCCATATCCTTGCCAAATCGCTCAAAAATTAGAGGGTTATGATTACGATAGGAGCCGGGATGAAGCTGCATCACCAGACCGTCCTCAATACTCATGCGGGCACTCTCCAGCAGCATATGGCCGGTGAAGCGGCAGGCATCGTTGGCTTCAGCCTGGCCCTTGAGCGCTCGCTGAAATATTTCGTCGGCTTCCCGAGGCGATAGCGCTGCGGTGGCCGGCGTGACGGCGGCGTGGTCGGTGGCCGCAGCCCCCATCTCCTTGAAATGGGCGCGTCGATTTTCCAGAGCCTGGATATAGGTTGGATAGTTGTGAATGTCAACGCCGCTGACCTGGCCCAGCGCGTCGATATGGCCGGTCCAGTCCGGCGTATCGAGGTTAACCACGGCATCAGGGCGGAAGGTGGGTAAAATTCGCCCAGACCAGCCCGACTCGCGGATAGCCTGATGATGTGTCAGGGGGTCGGTGGCGGCGTCGGTGGTGCATAGTACCTCGATGTTGAATCGCTCGTACAGGTGACGCGGGCGGAAGTCGGGCGAACTGAGCTTCTCAGCAATCTGATCGTAGATTTCCCGAGCCGACTCGCCGGTCAACTTAGCCTTTACACCAAAGACATCATAGAGTTCGTGGGTCAGCCACATGCCGGTGGGTGTACCCCGGAATAAGTAGAAATTTTCGGCGAAGAGCTGCCAAATTCGGCGGTGATCCTGTTCGGTCTGGCCGCCATCGCGGCGAGGGATGCCCAACGCCTCCATCGAAATACCCTGGGAGTAGAGCATGCGGAAGATGTAGTGGTCGGGTATGATGAAAAAGTCGGTGGGCGTACCAAAGGTATAATCCGGGTCGGCAAACATGCGGGGGTCCACGTGACCGTGCGGACAAACCAGGGGCAAATTTGCCACGGATTCATACAACTGTTGACCATACTCTTTTTGCCGGGGGTCGGTATCGAAATAGCGATCCGGCAGGAGTGAGAATTGGGGATGATTTGATATCATCTGATTTTTTGTCATCGCTC
>JBFGLD010000289.1:0-6797 GCA_041576335.1 Anaerolineae bacterium
CCAGCCGCTGGCCGTGCTGGACCGGACCGAATGCGGGCCCGGCCCGATTGGCTGGCCGGCGCCGATGATCGGCCGCGCCGGCGATCTGGCTCAACTGCAGGATGCCCTGACCGAGGTGCGCTGGCAGGGGCAGCGCTGGATTGCCCTGGTAACCGGTGATGCCGGCATCGGCAAAAGCCGGCTAATCGCCGAGTTCCGCCAGGCCGTGGACTTGTCTGAGATTAAAGTTTATCAGGGCAACTGCCTGACCTACGGTCGCTCGATCCCGCTGTGGGTGGCAGCCGATCTGCTGCGAAATATGATGCACCTGGGCGAAACCGCTTCGGGCGATCTGCACTGGGGAACGCTGCGCGCCTATCTTAGCCAGTTTGAGCTCGATCAGCCCGACATTCTGCCCTATCTGGCCCATGTGCTTGGCCTGGCCCAACCCGACCCACAGCTTGAAGCGCGGCTCGGTCACCTCGATGCGGCCATGCTGCAGCGGCAGGTTCACACGGCCTTACGCCAGGTCATTTTGGCAGAAGCGCGGCAGGCCCCAACCGTTTTGATATTCGAGGACCTGCATTGGATTGATCCGGCCTCCAGAGAATTCCTGGAGTATCTGGTTCAAACCGGCGATGAGGTACCACTGCTGCTGGTTTTGGTTTCCCGGCGGGCCGAACGAGAAACCGTGCTCCAGCCGCTTCTGGCTGCGGCTAAAACTATGACCGGACGGTTGATCGATCTCCAACTGCAGGCGCTATCCGCATCCGAGGAAAAACACCTGGTCGACCAACTGATCAAGCAGAGCACGCCCGAAGCGTGGCTGCTCAAACGGCAGCTGGTCAAGCGGGCTGAAGGAAATCCTTTTTATTTGGAAGAGATTATCCGCATGCTGATCGACCAGGACGCTCTCATACGAACGCCCGAAAGCGGGGCCTGGCAGGTCTTACCCCAGGCCAACGAGCTGTTGAAGTCGATTCCGGGCACGGTCAAAGGGCTGATCATGGCCCGCCTCGATCGCCTGCCCGAAGCCGTGCGGCAGACACTGCAAACGGCGGCCGTCATTGGCACCTCATTTCCCGTCGATTTATTGCACAAGCTGAGCAATTTGAGTCCGTCCACTTTGGCCGCCCATCTGGAAGAATTAGAGGTTCGCCAGTTTCTGGTGGCCGAACCGTTTCAGTTGGAGCCGGGCTGCATCTTTCGCCACGCGCTCATTCAGGAAACCATCTACGGGACCTTGCTTAAGCGCGATCAGCGGCAAATCCATACCCAGGTCGCCGAAGCCATTCAGGCCAGCAGTGCCTGGTCGCCGGAGGCGCAGGCCGAAGCCCTGGCCTATCATTATGTCGAAAGTGCGACGCCGACAGAGGCCGTGCCTTACCTGATTATGTCGGCAAAGAACGCCGCCAGGCGGAGTGCTCACGAGATGGCTATCGAGCACTACCGCCGAACGCTGAAACTCATCCCTGATCAGCTGTCTGAGACAACGCCGGAGATGCATTCCAAAGAATTCTTCATGGTTCGCGTTGGTTTGGGTCACTCGCTCAAGTACGTCGGCGCTTTTGGTGAAGCCGGCCAGTTTTTGTCAGACGCCCTGTCATACTTGTGGCCCTCGAGCCTGGTGGCAGAGGCGGTCTCGCTCTGGCCTTACTTAATCGAAGCCTTGGGCGAAATGGCCGACATCCGGCAGCGAGAAGGCACCTACGAAGAGGCGCTCAAATTCCTGGACGCCGGCATCCAGGTGTTAGGCGAAACCGGGCCGCAAGAACACCCCAAACTGTGGCGCTCTTTGCTCGAACGAATGGCCTGGATTCGCTTCCGGCAGGGGCAATATGAGGAAGCCCTCGTTTTGGCCAATACCCTGATCGATGGTTTGAGCTCGGATGAGCCGGATGACCCGATTACGCTGGCAAAACTGTACAACACCCTTGGGGGCATTGCCTGGCAGCAGGGTAACCGTGACGAAGCCATTGATTACGTGCAGCGCAGTCTCCAACTGTATGACAGCGCCGGTTATTTATGGGGCGTAGCGACGGCTTACGGTAATCTGGGTATCTTGTATGACGTTTTGGGTAATTGGTCCAAAGCTGCCGAGTGTCATGCGCAAGCACAGGCCCTGCAGCAAACCATCGGCGACATCGAGGGGCAGGCCCGCAGTTTTGAAAATTTGGGACTGCTGCATATGGTCACAGGTGAGCATTCGCTGGCCCGGCAAGAGATGGACCATGCGCTTACGATCCGCCAGCGTCTGGGCGACGGTTGGGGGCTGGCCCAATCTCACATCAATCTGGCTCATCTAACCGTTGTGCAGTCTCGCTATGACGAGGCCGCAGCTTTTACCCAGGCAGCGGTATCTCTGGCCGACGTTATTGGGAGTTCCGAAAGCCTCGTTCCGGCTCATTGGATCTTGGCTCTGGTACAGGCCGAACAAGGTGCAACGGAAACCGGTCTCAAATCAGCCGAACAAGCCTTAAAGCTGGCCCGGAAAAACGGATTTATGGAGGGAGAAATCGACTCCTTACGGGTGTTAGGCGTGCTCCAAGGGCGGATAGGCCGGTACCAACAGGCCGAAACGTACCTGCACGACTCGGCCGCCTTATCCGAAAAGCAGCACAACCCGTATCGGCAGGGCCTGGCACGGCTGGAATTGGGCCGCATGTACCGTGCTATGGCCGAGGGCGACAAGAGCGGGTCGTCAGAATGGATAGCCAAAGCGGTCACAGCACTCGACGAGGCTGTCGAAAAATTTGAATCGCTGGGTGCATGTTATGATCTGCGCCAAGCCAAGTCTCTTTTGAATGAAATAAGTGGAACAGTTCATTTATAGCCGGTAATAAGGATACACTGATAATGACCAATTTTTTATCTGCCCAACCTTTTCAAATAGAAGCACCGGCTGTCGGTGAAACAAAATTTTGTACAACTTGTGGCTATCAAAATCCAAACCAGGTTGACGCCTGCCTGAACTGCAGCGCAGCCCTGGGCACCACTTGCCCTATGTGTACTCAGGTGGCACCCGCTACCAGCAAGTTCTGCGTCCAGTGCGGGGCCAAACTAACGCACGGTCAGGCTATGGCGGCAGCGGACCGCCGGCAGGAGGAAGTCCGACAAAATCTGCGGGCGCTGATGCCCACGGCATTGGCTCAAAAAATTAGCGCCGCCTCCGGCGAGATATTCGGCGAGCAGCGCGAAGTGACGGTAATCTTTGTCAGCGTATCGAACTTTGCCGCCAGCGCGAATACTTTGGATGAAGAAGATATCTATTTTCTGACCGATGAGGCGCTCCGGCTATTAGTAGAGGTGGTTTACAAATACGAAGGAATTGTCGATAAATTTACGGGCAGTGGGCTGGTGGCCCTGTTTGGCGCCCCTGTGTCTCACGAAAATGATCCCGAGCGCGCAGTCCGGGCAGCTTTGGAAATGCAGACCACAATTCAAAAGATCAAGCATGATCGTGGCCTCGATCTTCAACTCCGCCTTGGCCTGAACACGGGGATGGTTATTGCCGGCAAAGTGGGTAACGATTTGCACATGGATTATACCGTCATCGGCGAAACGGTTAACCTGGCCTCCCACCTCGAGAGCGCGGCTAAACCAGGTGCAATCCTGGTCAGCGGAGAAACCTATCAGCGCACTGAACCCCTCTTTGAATTCGAGACCGCAACGGCGTTGACCGTTGAAGCCTTGCCCGAGCCTATGCAGGCGTTTCGAGTCGTAAGTCTTTCCCAAAAATCAAAATGGAGCCGAAAATCAGCCGCATTGCAGACCCATATGATTGGACGAGCCAATGATTTGGTCCGGCTGCAAAATGCTCTTGCCGGGGTTCGGCAGCGCGGACAAAGTCGGATTGCCCTGGTTACCGGCGAAGCAGGTCTGGGCAAAAGCCGGCTCGTGGCTGAATTCGCTCGCCTGGCGGCCCAATTGGAGGCCAGAGTCTACCTGGGCAGCTGCCTAACCTATGCCCGCTCGACTCCCTTATGGGTTGTCGCGGCGCTGCTTAGAGACATTCTGCGTTTGCCGGAGACGGCTCCCAGGAAGATTCAACACGAGACATTACAAGCCTATCTGGATCGACTAGGGTTGGCCTCCGATGAACTGTTACCGTATCTCGGTCACGTTCTGGGGCTTGAGCAAACAGATCCGGAAGTCAAAGCGCGTCTCCAACATTTGGACGCGACCATGCTCCAGCGGCAAACCCACGCCGCCCTGCGCCAGATCTTTCTGGCCGAGGCCAAACGGGGCCCCACTGTACTGATCCTCGAAGACTTGCATTGGGTTGATCCGGCCTCGAAGGATTTTCTGGAATATTTAATTCACACGACCGCCGAGACAGCACTGCTGTTAGTATTGGTTTCGCGTGAAACCGAACGTGAAGCCGTAGTCCGCCCTATTTTGGCCACAGCGGCGAACGAACCGGAGCGTTTAGTTGACATTCAACTGCAAGCCCTTTCGGAAACTGACGGTCACACGCTGATCGAGCAGCTGGTTCAGCAGTCAACAGCCGAGGCCTGGTCAGTTAAGGAGCATATTGTCAAGCGAGCCGAGGGTAATCCATTTTATATTGAAGAGATTATCCGCATGTTGATCGACCAGGGTGGCTTGGTGCGCGAAGATGAAGACATGGCCTGGCAGGTGACATCCAAGGCCAACGAATTACTCAAAACCGTACCGGGAACTGTGCGGGGCCTGATCCTGGCCCGGTTCGATCGCCTGCCGGAGAGCCTGCGGCGGACACTGCAAAAAGCGGCTATCCTGGGCACTTCATTTCCGGTCAGCTTGCTGCAGGCGCTCAACGATACCAGGTCCGAGGTATTGGCCGTCCAGCTGCGCGAATTAGAAGCTCGACAGTTTTTGGAGTCTAAGTCATTTCGATCGGAACCGGGCTGTGCCTTCCGGCTTTCCCTACTCCAAGAAACGATTTACAGCACCTTAATTAGACGCGACCGGCGCAAAATTCATACTAAGGTGGCCGAAGCGATAGAGGGAAGCCCGCTCTGGCTGCCGGAGGAACGAGTCGAGGTATTGGCCTATCACTTTGCCGAGAGCACCCATCCCGCCAAGGCGGTCCCTTACCTGCTGACCGCTGCCGAAAATGGGGCACGTCGATGTGCCTACGAGACCGTCATCGAGCATTACCGCCGGGCCATTACGCTGCTACCAGAGCGGCCCGGAGACTCGGGCGACGAATATTTCCGCGTTCGGATCGGTCTTGGCCGGGCGCTCAAGTATGCCGGCCAGTTTGCCACTGCCGGCCAGGTTTTGACCGAAGCCCTTGAGAACCTGTGGCATTGGTCCGGCGCGGTCGAGCCGGCGGCTTTGCGATTTATCCTGGTTGAGAATTTACGGCAATTGGCCGATGTGCGGCAGCGAGAGGGAATTTATGACCGGGCGCTAGCCTACCTGGAAACCGGGCTGCAGGCACTGGGTGAAGACGGCGCCCCGCAGGAGCCAGGGCTGTGGCGCTCATTATTGGATCGCATGGCCTGGATTTGGTTCCGGCAGGGGCAATTGGATGAAGCTTTTGCCCTGGCCTCCAAGGCTACCGCCGGTTTAGACCCCGCGCAAACAAGCGATCCGATTCGATTGGCCAGCTTGTATAACACATTGGGCGGGATCTCCTGGCACCAGGGAAATTTAGATGAGGCCATCGGTTACGTCGAGCGAAGTCTTGACCTGTATGAAAGCCTGGGCTACTTGTGGGGAACGGCAATCGCCTACGGTAACCTTGGCATCCTTTACTACGTTTTGGGCAATTGGTCTCGAGCGACCGAGTATTATGAGCGAGCTTTCGCCGTGCAACAGATCATCGGCAGCCCCGAGGCTCAAGCCGTTAGCTTCGATAATTTGGGGCTGCTGCACATGGCCATGGGTCAGCACGACGCGGCTCGTCGGGAGTTGGAAGCAGGGTTGTCAATTCGACAGCGCCTGGGCGAGACGTGGGGAACGGCCCAATCTCACGTCAACCTGGCCCATCTGGCCCTGGTTCAGTTTCGCTTTGAAGAGGCGGCCAAGCATGCCGAAGCGGCTATGAGCCTGTCCGATGCCATTAATAGTGCCGAAATCCAGGTTCCGGCTAACTGGTGCCTGGCCATGATCCAGGCTGAGCGCGGGGAACTAGAGGCCGGTCTGCAGACGGCTGAGCACGCCTTAGAGCTGGCCCAAACGGCCCAATTTATGGAAGGCGAAACCGATTGCCGGCGGGTGCTGGGCATTTTGCACGCCCGCGCCGGTCAGCCGGCCCAAGCCGAGACCCATTTGCAGGACTCGCTGGAGCTATGCCGCAAGCAGAATGCCCGCTACCGCCAAGGTTTGGCTTTACTTGAGCTAGGACGGGTGCTGCAGGACAGAATTCGAGCCGACCAGCCCCTCAACAACAATAGGTGGCAGGCCAAAGCCCTGGCCGTCCTCGGCGAAGCCAGTGGCCTCTTTAGAAGTCTGGGAGCGGCCTACGATCTGCGTATGGCCCAGGTAACGTTGGAGCAAATCGAGTCAGCGGGTGTGGCTTAAGCTACACAGCTCACCACGATGTCTGTCCGGGGTACCGTACAGCAAGTCCTGGGGAGCCAGATTTCAACTTGATATGATCGAAACCGGGAGCCTTATGAATCTAAAATCAACTCTAACAATTGTATTCCACCTATTCCTCTTACTCATCGGAGCAGTCATCTTATCTCAAGAACCGACAGCTGCCTTTGTTGAGCCGGGCCTGCGCTCAGTGGCGGAGGACCACGTGTCCGTCATCGTTATGGCCGGCGACTCCAAAGCAGCAGCTCGCGCTGTCGAGCAGCTCGGCGGGCAGGTGACCAGCGAAC
>JBFGLD010000290.1:0-6789 GCA_041576335.1 Anaerolineae bacterium
GCACCGGGCAAGGCAGAGCAGGTGGCCGACCTGGTATATTTCTTGGTTTCGGATGCCGCCAGTCATATCACCGGCACAGAGGTGTGGATCGATGGTGGACAGTCGCTTTTACAAGGTTGATCAATTCGTAAACTAGTTCAATATTAACCAGGACACAATCACAATGCGAACAAAGATTGCCCACCTCTGGGAAAAACTGCACACCAGCTACTGGTTCTTGCCGGCGCTTATGGTCGGACTGGCCGTCGTGCTGGCTTTGGCTATGGTACAGCTTGATGGAGTCCTCGCCTATGAACGTCCTGAAGGGTGGGGTTGGCTTTACGCCGGAGGTGCTGCCGGGGCGCGGACCCTGCTATCCACCCTGGCCGGTTCGATGATTACCGTTGCCGGAGTCACCTTTTCGATTACGATCGTCGCCCTGACCCTGGCTTCTTCCCAATTCGGCCCGCGCCTGCTCAACAACTTCGTGCGCGATACCGGAAATCAGTTCGTATTGGGCACGTTCATCGCTACTTTCTTGTACTGCCTGCTGGTCTTACGCACAATTCGGGATGTGGAAGAGGTGGCCTTCGTGCCCCACCTCTCGATTACGATAGCCGTCGTCTTGGGCATCGCCAGCTTGGGGGTGTTGATCTATTTTATCCATCACGTCTCGGTTTCGATTCAAGCCGAAACCGTCATTGCCGGCGTGGGCCACGACCTCGACGAAGCAATCGGGCGTCTCTTCCCAGACGAAAAATCATTCCCCCTATCCGAACAAGAAATGAGGAAGGAGGAAGATCTTCCGCCAGACTTGGAACGCGAAAGCAATACCATTGCCGCTGGTGAGAGTGGCTACTTACAGGCCATCAATCAAGAAGAATTGATGAAACTTGCCGTGGAACATGATCTGTTGTTACAGCTTAAACACCGTCCGGGAGACTTTGTAATCCAAGATAATGACCTAGTTCTGGTCTGGCCACAGAAACATGTCGATGAGGAGATAATCGAAAAAATCAAGGGCGCATTTTTTGTGGGGGTTCAGCGTCTGCGCACCCAAGATGTCGAATTTGCCATCAACCAGTTGGTCGAGATTGCGGTCCGGGCGCTTTCTCCGGGGATCAACGATCCTTTTACGGCCATGGCTTGCGTTGATCACTTGGGCGTGGTGCTCTCGCATCTAGCTAAAAAAACAATTCCTTCGGCCTACCGTTACGACGATGGCGGAAATCTTCGCTTGATCTTCGATCCCATTACCTTTGCCGGCCTGACTGACAGCGCCTTTAACCAGATCCGGCAATACGCCCAAACCTGTGTCGCAGTGACAATCCGGCTTCTGGAAACGATCGCCGTCATTGGGACCCAAGCCACCAGGGATGAGGAACGAGCAGCTTTGCTCCGTCACGCCACAATGATCCAGCGCGGTAGCCAAGCCTTGCCGGAAGCCTGCGATCAAGAAGAGATCGAACGACAGTACCACACTGTCAAGAAAATATTGGCGAGATGATGCATTGATAAAGCTACATCACTCAACCTGACAGCAACTGGTGGCCCAGTACCCCTTCATAACATTACCTATCGAGTTTATTATTGTCGTCGAGCACGGTGATGCTTTCTGCATCCGGTCCTATATTGCCCGCCGGAGCGACCACCACGATGCCGCTGGCCCAAGCCTGTTCCACGGCTCGATTAAGCGGATCTTCAAAGTAAGGCGTGGTGACATAGGCGCTCAGACTGATGTTCATTACCCGAATGTTGTAGGCCTCTTTGTTGGCCACGACATACTGGATACCCTCAACCACGTCGGCGTAGCGCCCCGTTCCATCGGTCCCTAACACCCGCACGCTCAGAATATTCGTCCCAGGCGCAATACCTTGATACACCCCGGTGTCTAAGTCGGTGAAGTTATTCCAGATCAGGCCGGCCACGTGGGAGCCGTGTCCATGGCCGTCGTAGGTTTGGGCGCTGTTGGTAAAGCAGTGATCGCTATACTGTGTGCCCGGCCCCGGACAGATCCCGTCGGCAACAAAGTCAGCCTGACCCTGAAACAGTTGACCGATTTGGGGGCCAAGCGCGGATTTAATATGAGGACTGAAATAGACGCCGCTATCCACGACCGCCACCGCCAGACCCTGACCGGTGAGGCCGTGCTCGTTGTGCAGAATGTCGGCCCCAACGTCGATGCTGGTCGGGTTGACCAGATCCCAAACGACCGATTACCGGTCGGCTGCGCGTCGGGACTGCCGTCCCAGGGCACGGGAAAGCTGTAGTCGGTTACCCAACCGTCCCAGGGTGCCTGGGCGCTTTTGACCCCTTTGTTCTCTACAATAGAACGAACGCCTGGCGCGCCCGCCAACCATCCCAACTGCTCGCCGGGCAGCGTGACCGCCACCGCGTCGATCAGCCACAAGTCGCTGCTGACCTGGCCACCCAGGCTTTCCACGATCTGGGCCGCGGTCTGCGAGCTGTCGGCCGTGACAATAAGCGATAGGTTCTCGACCGCCTTCGACCACAAACTAGGCTCGACGAAGGTCGCCGCGTCAGATTGCGTTGAGGTCGGGAGCCCAATTGCGTCCCCTACGAGGACAAACAATATCAGAACAGTAATGACAAGTGAACGGGTAGAAGTCATATCCAGGAAGCTCCGCTTGGCGCATCGAAAAGAGAAAGGGTGACTCGTAGACTACACCCCAACCTATTCTTTTTTTGACATGCTCATTATCCTCTAAGATGCGTAGGAAATCTATGGGGGATATCCCTGCTTTTGCCAAAAATAACCCCGCTCTTTCCTGCAAAAGATTCCGCTTTACTTATTGGAGTCGGCACCCGCTCACTTTCCGGCCCGCTATGAAAGTATTCCCCACCCGGATAGCGGTGAATCATCACGATTGTTTTTGATAGCCTAGAAATCCAGGGCGAAAGCAAAGTCGGTTGACAATGAAAAACTGGACCAGTATTGTTGCTATGAAATGACATAATCTCGTCGTATTGGCGTTTTTTGGCTTATTGGTCGCTACAAAACACGGAAACTGGTCCAGTGTGGTATAAGCGGACGGACTTTGCAGCAGCCCTGCTAAGAAATCAGATAGGATTGATTTCTTTTTGCTATTATGTTATAAAGATGCTATCAATAGTCGAGAGTTGCTCTACTGAGCTGATGAGCTAGAGGTTGAATCAATGACCGTTTCTGTGACCGATTTGCGATCGTTGGCCGACCGCTTTGACCCAGTGCCACAGCGGTCCTACTCACTGCCGGCCCGGGCCTATATCCGGCCGGGGTATCTGGAGGTTGAGCGGCAGGCCATTTTTTACAAAAGCTGGCAATATGTGTGTCAAGCCGGGCAACTGCGCCGGCCGGGTGATTACGTCGCCCTCGATATTCAAGGGCGGCCCATCGTGGCCGTGCGCGACCGAGCGGAGGTGCTGCGGGCCTTCTACAATGTCTGTCGCCACCGGGGGCACGAGTTGGTGCAGGGGCAGGGCAACCTCAAGTCAATCGTCTGCCCCTACCACGCCTGGAGCTACCATCTTGATGGACGACTTTACGCAGCCCGTCATTCAGAGACGATAGAAAGTTTCAACTTCGACGATTTTTGCCTGGCGCCGGTTCAAATCGAAGAATTTTGCAGCATGATTTTTGTCAACCTCGACCCCCAGGCGGCTCCCCTGGCCGTTCAGTCGGGCAACCTGGCTCAAGAAATCAAGCAGTATGCCCCCGACTTAGCCGCGCTGACCCACGCCCACCGCCTGACCTATCGCCTCAAGGCCAACTGGAAAAGCGTCGTCGATAATTTTTTAGAGTGTTACCACTGCGCCATCGCCCATAAAGATTTTGTCAGCCTGGTGGATATGGACAATTATACCGTCACCACCCACGGGATCTACTCCAGCCATATCGCCCCGGCCGGCAAAAGCGCAAATTCCGCTTATGGCGTAGACGGGGCCAATGTGCAGGATCACGCCGTGTGGTGGCTGTGGCCCAACACCTGTCTGCTGCGCTATCCCGGCGCCAGCAATTGGATGGTTTGGCAATTTATTCCGGTTGAGGCCGAAATCACCGCCGAAACGTTTGACTTCTTCTTCGAGCAGCCGACCCCTTCGCCCCAACAGTGGGCAGCCATCGAATACATCGACAAGGTGCTCCAAAAAGAGGATATCGACATTGTTGAAAGTGTCCAGCGGGGGATGAAAACCCCGGCTTACGAGCAGGGTCGCTTTGTGTGCGACCTCAACGGCAGTGGCGAAAGTGAGCATGCCGTTCACCATTTTCACAGTCTTTATCTTGAGGCCATTAATCAATATCTTCAACAGCCCAAAACTCTATTTTCAAGGGAGCGTACCTATGGCTAAAAAAGTAATTATAAGCTGCGCCATCACCGGCAGCATCCACACCCCCACGATGTCGCCTTATCTGCCGATCACCCCGGCTGAGATTACCAAGCAGGCCATCGATGCGGCAGAGGCGGGCGCGGCCATCCTACATCTGCACGCCCGCGACCCCGAAACGGGTCGTCCCACTCCCGACCCCGAGGTCTTTATGCAGTTTTTGCCCCAAATTAAGAACAGTTGTGAAGCGGTGGTCAATATCACCACCGGCGGCGGGCTGGGGATGACCCTGGAAGAGCGTCTGGCTGCGGCGATGAGGGCCAAGCCGGAGATGTCCTCACTCAATATGGGGTCGATGAACTTTGGTCTCTTTCCGGCCCTCAATAAGTACGACACCTGGCAAGAGGAGTGGGAGCCGGGCTTTCTGGATATGACCCGCGACTTTATCTTCCGCAATACCTTCCTCGATATTGAACGAATCACCAAAGAGCTTGGTGAAGCCCACGGCACCCGCTTCGAGTTCGAATGTTACGATGTGGGGCATCTCTACAACTTGGCCTACTTTGTTGATCACGGCCTCATCAAGCCCCCCCTCTTCATTCAAACCATCTTTGGCATTTTGGGCGGAATTGGGGCGCATGTGGATCATCTGGTCCACATGCGGCAAACCGCGCTGCGCCTCTTTGGTGAGGATCACGAATGGTCGGTTTTTGCCGCCGGTCGCTTCCAGCAGCCCTTCTGCACCCACGCCGCCCTGATGGGGGGCAATCTGCGCCTCGGCTTGGAGGATAGTTTGTATATCAGCAAAGGCAAGCTGGCCGAAAGCAACGCCGACCAAGTTCGCAAACTGCGGCGCATCCTTGAAGACCTGTCTCTTGAGATCGCCACACCGGACGAGGTACGACAACGGCTGCAGCTTAAGGGCAAGGCAAATGTTGGGTTTTAATCGAAAAGAGGGCGGTAAGCCATCGCGTCCATGGCTGTCTGGCGGCGGCGATGAGGCTAGTTTTGCCACGGGACAGTTTTTTACTGTGGATAAGGGGCTGACGGCGGGTTCGCCGTATAATCCGGGCGGTCAGTCGTAAAATAAGGAGCAAAAAATGAGCAGAGTTAGCCCGCCTAACGTTGAACACATCGGCATCGTGGGGACCGGTACTATCGGCGCCAGTTGGGCCGGCTATTTTTTGGCCCGAGGCTATCAGGTCACTGCCACCGACCCCGCCCCGGAGTTTGAGAGCTACGTCCTCAACTACATCGAAAAGGCCTGGCCTGCGCTCGAAGCGTTAGGCGTCGTCACTGAGCGCGGCAACCCGGACCAGATTACCTTAGCAAAAGAGCCGGCCACAGCTTTACGGGAGGTCCAGTTCATTCAAGAAAGTGTCCCGGAGCGGCTCGACCTCAAACGGCGCGTTTACGCTGAAATTGAGCCGGTCATTGCCCCGGAAACGATTATCGCCAGCAGTGCCTCCGGGTTGATGGTCAGCGAGCTGCAAAGTCAAGCGCTGCATCCGGAACGCTTCGCCCTGGCCCATCCCTTTAATCCTCCCCACCTGATCCCCCTGGTCGAAGTGTTGGGCGGGCAGCAGACCGATCCGGCAGTGGTGGATTGGGTGCTTGATTTCTACAACGGCTGCGGCAAGGAGGCCATTCGGATCAACAAAGAAGTACCCGGCCATGTGGCCAACCGGCTGCAAGCGGCCCTCTGGCGCGAGGCGATTCATCTGGTAGCTGATGGCGTGGCCAGCGTCGCCGATGTGGATCGAGCCATTGCATCCGGGCCGGGGCTGCGCTGGGCTATCTTTGGGCCGCACATGACCTTCCATCTGGGCAGCGGCGGCGCTGGGATGGATGTTTTTATTGAGCGTTACAAAGAGTCGTTCCACCGCTGGTGGGCCGACCTGGGTGATCCCCAACTCACCGTCGAGATTGGGCAGTTGCTTGCGGCCGGGCTCGAAGAGGAGGAAGCAGGACGCAGCTTTGAGCAGCTGGCTGCCGAGCGGGATGCCAAGCTGGTAGCGCTGCTTAAGGCGTTCAAGCAGTTAAATATGGAAGAGTGGTAACTATTCAGACAGGACTGGCAGTCCTTGAAAAACAGGGCGATTGGTTGGTCAACAACACCTGTAATTATGGGATATCGCCATGTATAGCGCAGGACTGCCAGTCCTAAATGGATAACCTGAATAGTTACCAAAAGTGAACAAAAGTCTGTCTACAGGAGGGCCCAATGACTGGAACGTTGACCGCCGAACAAGTCAAACATTTCTGTAGAGAAGGCTATCTCAGCCTTGAATATGTCCTGGGCAATGAAAACTTACCCCTCCAATCCTCCACACTTTGCGTTCCTGCGTTGCTTTTCCAACTGCTTAACTCATATCTATAGACTTTTGGAGAACTACCATGGTCAATATTTCAGCCAAAATGACGGCTGTCGTTCTGACCGGACACGGTGACTTTGATAAATTAGAATATCGCACCGATTGGCCC
>JBFGLD010000291.1:0-6781 GCA_041576335.1 Anaerolineae bacterium
CAGATCCGAACCGGCCGCAAGCGGCTGACCGGCAGCTGCACATAGATTTTGGGGACCAACTGCGCCTGGTCGGCCGGGACAACCTGCCTGAGAAAGTTCAGGTAAACAGTACTGAAGGGGGTGACCTATACCCTGTCCTCTACTGGCGAGCCCAGCAGGAGCTTGACACGAATTATTCAGTTTTCGTCCATCTTGATGCGCCCAACGGCCAAACTGCGGTCACGGTGGATGAAGTTCACCCCGAAAATATTCCCACACGCAATTGGCCGCCGGGTCTTTACCTGCGTAATCCGCTCCATCTCAAAATTGCCGCCGGTACCCCGCCAATTCGGTACGACATTAACGTTGGTGTATACAATCGCGAAACAGGCGCGCGCGTACCGATTGCAGGGTCGGATCGAGCAGACACTTTTACCCTTGCTTCGGTCTGGCTGGTGTCACCTGAACCGCCCTTGCCGAGCGAAACTGTGGCTCACTTTGGTCCATATATTACGCTGCGGCACGTATCTCTTGACGACGAGGATTTAACATTGTATTGGGAGGCAAGCCAACCCCTGGACCCCAACCAGACTATCTATGTTCATCTGCTCGGAAGCCAGGGTAAGCTGCTAGGCCAGGTTGACGGCGCTCCTTATGGCGGAATGTATCCATTACATAGCTGGCTGCCCAACCACGTTGTCACCGACTCCCGCGATTTTGGCTCACACCTTGACGACAAGAGCGAATTGACCGCCATTGCCATTGGTATCTACAACCTAATGACAGGCGACCGGCTGCCCGCAACTGACGGTGCCGGCAATTCCCTACCCCAAAACAATCTTGTCCTGCCGGTGATGCCGTGAAACGCCGGCTGCCTCCGCCTCCCAATCTCCCCACCTGCCCATATTTACCGGGCACAGCGGCGCCCAATCTTCTTATATTTACTGTCTACATCATCCTCGCCCTCGTTCTCAGCTATCCTCTCCTTTTTAACCTGACGACCACTGTACCCAATGATATCGGCGATCCGCTGCTCAATACCTGGATTTTGGCCTGGGATAGTCACGCGCTGCTGACCGATCCACTCAACCTATTTAACGCCAATATTTTTCATCCTCTGCCTAATTCCCTGGCTTTTTCAGAGCACCTTTTCAGTACCGCAATATTGGCCCTACCGCTGCAGCTATTCTTGGCTGAGCCGATACTGGTCTACAATCTAAGCTTGTTGGCCACCTTTCCGCTGGCCGCCTTCGGCATGTATCTATTGACCCTGCGCTGGACCGGCCGGCACAGTGCAGCGTTCGTCGGCGGCTTCATCTTTGCTTTCAGCCCCTACCGCTTCGCCGCGATTGCTCACCTACAACTGCTCACGTTTCAGTGGCTGCCATTTGCCCTGCTGTTCTTCGACAAAATCCTGGTCCACGGGCCCACCAGCGAAGGAGAAAAACTGCGACTGGGCGAACCTTTTGCAACAACCGCAGGCAAACTACCTTTCACCCTTCCCCAACCTGGAGACGCCACTGTCGCCCGATCTCGCCTGCCGTACTACCTTGGCCTGGGCATCTTCCTTATTCTCCAAATCCTGGCGTCCTGGTACCTGGCGATTTACAGCGGTATGATCCTCGCAATCTACCTGTTGGCAGCCTTTTTCGCCGGCCGAATACAAATACCCCAGCTTGCCCGTCTTATGGCAACGTTGCTCATTGTGTTCTCAATCGTGCTTCCGTTCGCGCTCCCGTACCTGGCGAATGTTGACGCGCTGCGTGAGGCTCGCCCCCTCTCGCTGGCCCTGTCATTGGCTGCCACCCCGGCCGATTTTGCGGCGGCGGCTCCTTTCAACCGCATCTTCGGACCGCAGACCGAATCGTTCCGCACGCGCCCCACCTTCACCGAAGAAAATACGTTGTTTGTTGGCCTTGTCGCCCCCGTGCTGGCCGCCATCTCGATCGTCAGCTGCCTGAAAATAAAAATATCACATCTCGCGTTCCGCAGCCCACCTCCCCCGCGCCGGACATTAAGCGCTACCTGCCTCGCGCTTCTCACCATCCTCGTCATATCCATTTTCTTGGCCTTCCCTGCCCCTTACGCCGTCCTGGTTAACCTGCTCGCTCCGGCCACCGTCATCCGCGTACCCGCCCGCTGGATAATTCCGGCCCTCTTTGCCCTGGCCGGCTTGGCTGCCATTGGCTTTTCAGTAATCACCAACCGGTCACCAACTGCCGGCAGTTCATTACAAATTGGCGGCCTTCAACCCGCACCTCGCCAGCCACAAATCCACAAGCACGCCATCCCCCACCTCCCGCTTAGTCCCGCGATAATTTTGACGGTCCTCGTTACGCTCCTGCTCACAGCTGAAAGTATTTCCATCCCCCTACCTCTGGCCTCAGTTGAGAATCGCCACACCTTGAGCCCGCTGTACGCCTGGTTAACCGGACAATCGGGCGATATCGCGCTGGTGGAATTACCGCTGCACAGCGCTCCTGCGCCCGAATTTCCGGAAGTCAAGCGGCTTTATGCCAGCACGCTGGGTTGGTGGCAGTTGGTCAATGGCTACTCCGGTTACACGCCGCCGCGCCAGCCCGAACTGGCTCGGGCTCTGGTCGGCTTTCCCGATCGTACCGCAGTGGCGGCTTTGCAAGCTTTGGCAGCTCAAACAGCGCCCCATACGTCATCGTTTTTTCTATTGGTCCATCCCGGCGAAGCGCCGTTGGACCGCACGCAGTGGGAAACCGTTGACCGCTGGCAAGCCGAGCGTAATCCGGCCCTGCTACCTATCGGCCAATTCGAAGGAGATTACCTTTACCAGGTCATTCGCGCTAATCCCCGGCACTTAAGCGGTGACGATCTGGCCAGGTTTGGAGGAGATCAGGCGATAAGCCTAAAAGCTTTTGCAGTCGACAGTCCTAATACGAATCCTTCTAATGCGTCAGGTCTTACGTTTTATCCGCCCCGTCTGATGCTTTACTGGCAAACCACCGTGCCGCTCCGCAACAACTACACCATATTTATCCATCTACGCGCCGCGGACGGCTTTGTAATGAGCCAAGCTGACGGTTTGCCGGTCAGTGGGCACTACCACACAACAGTCTGGCAGCCCGGTGAGCTAATCCAGGATATCCACCCGCTGCCACCTGAAGATTTCAACCAGGTTGACCATTTGGTTATAGGATTATATGATCCGGTTACCGGCCGGCGACTGCCCGCCTTTGGGCCGGCCGGCGACCGCCTCGGTGACGATGCTATCGTTGTTCCGCTGCATTAAGTAGTCTTCAATCGCTAAGCTCCATTCCCTCACCGCGACGCCGTGCCTTCCAGCGCCGTCTTTCGTCCTGCGCCGGCCAGCAAAATTGTTAACGTCACGGGTGCCAGGGCAATTACAATGCTAAGCCAGCTCATCATGAGAAAGCCGAAGCCGGCAAAGATCAGGCCGCTGCCAACGCTGCCCAGGCCGGAGGCCATGTAGACCATAGCATCGGTCAGACCCTGGACGCGTCCTTTTTCGTTCAAGTGCAAAACCGTTGGCAGCAAGGCCGAACCGGCCACAAAGCAGAAGTTCCAACCAAGGCCCAGCAGAAAGAGCGAAATTGCCAACCAGGCTGCGTTATCCCATAGGGGTGCCAACAGGCAGGCGGCGGCCAAGACCACGCCGCCCAAAAAAATCATTTTGATTTGGCCGATTTTATCAACTAGCCAGCCTGTGCCAAACGACAGGCCAAACATGCCCAAGGTGTGGGCCATAATTACCCACGAAATCGCGGCCAGGTCGTGTTCTTGACCGTGCATATGAACCGGCGTAACGGTCATCACCGTTACCATAGCCAACTGTCCAAAAATCATGGCGCCGGTCGCAATTTTAGTATATGGGTGACGGAAAATTTCACGATAAGGACGCCCCGGGCCCTGGGGGGTAGGGGCGGACGGCTCGGCATTTCCTAGCTCCTTGGCGATAGCTTGGGGGTCGGGGCGTAAGAAGATGTTGATTACGATGAGCGCCAGGGCCAGCAATGTGCCGGCGGCAAACCAGGGCCCGCTTAATGTAGGAAGCCCTACCTGCTCAGCCCATCGACCTACCCAGGCGACAAGAGCCGGCCCCCCGACTGAGCCGATGGTGCCGCCAAACACAAATAGACTGATGGCCCTGGCCCGGCGGTGGACCGGGTTTGCCTCGGCTGCAGCATACCGCCCGAGATCGTTTGTGCCGCGGTTCAAACCCAATAGAAGTAGGCCAAATAGGAACATGGGAAGTGAACGAATTATGACGGCCCAGCCTGCGGTCACTGCGCCGGCGACGCCGAACAGATAGCCTAATGATAAGCCTGGTCGCCGCCCAATGCGATCCATTAACCGTCCCATCGGATAAGCTATCAAGGCCGCACCAACCAATACGATTGTCGGCGGCACGCCTGTCCACTGGCGATTGCCGCCCGCAAGTTCGACCACGATAATGGAGCCGACGGTAAAACTGATAATCAAGGCGGCTGAGAATAGACTTTGTGAGGCCAAAAGCGTAAAGTTAATTTTTTGGCTAATTTTTTCCAAATTGGGCATACAAACCTCTTCGGATAGACTTGATTAACTATTTGCTGATTATATCATAAACCCGGAGAAACTAATGAATGCTTATTTCCAAAAATACCAGGCCCTCGGCAATGATATGGTCGTTATTGACCCGGCAACCTTTGATTATCCACTGATGCCGGCCACGGCGCGTCTCATTTGCGACCGCCACTTTGGGTTGGGTGCGGATGGCATCTGCTACGGCCCGCTGCCCAATGCTGCCAAGCCGCGCTCTATGCGCTTCTTCAACCCGGATGGCAGCGAGTCGGCTAAAAGCGGCAACGGCCTGCGCATATTTGCCCGGTATGTGTGGGAGCAGGGCTACGCCGGCACAGATGTGGCCCCCTGGCCTATGCCTACGTTTGAGATTGGAATTGGGTCTGAGCGGGTACAAGTTGAAATAATGGACCAGACAGCCCATACCATTGCTCTGGCCATGGGCGGCCTGTCATTCCACAGTCGAGCCATTCCGGTTGCCGGACCGGCCCGCGAGGTCGTGGAAGAAAAGGTCATCATTGCCGGAACCAAATATCGAATTACGGCGGTGACGATCGGCAATCCACACTGCGTGATATTTGCCGGGACGATTTCCCAAACAACCTGCTGTACGGTTGGCCCCTGCATCGAGACCGATACTTTTTTCCCCGACCGGACCAATGTTCAATTTGTGGAGGTATTGGACCGGCACACGATTCGAATTGAAATTTGGGAACGCGGCGCGGGCTATACCCTGGCCTCGGGCACCTCTGCCTGTGCTGCGGCCGGCGCGGCGATCAGAACGGGCCGCTGTGATAGCCCTGTCGCCGTAAGCATGCCGGGCGGTACGGCGCGCGTGGCCGTGGATGAAGCCGGGCAAGTAACACTTACCGGAACAGTTGAGGGGGTATGTCGGGGAATATTTGCCGCCGAGCTGGCGGCTAAGTTTTAGGCTTCGTAGACTCGGACAATCTCGTCGCGAGTAGGGCGGGGGAGTAATTCGTATCCTGCCCTTGATTTTTGCCAGACGGCCGGGGAAGCCCCTTCCACTTCACCGATCTCGGCGCAGGCAATGCCTTCCGCTTCCAGGGCCCGGCGAATGTGCCCGGCCGCTTCAACCGGGCTGGTCAATAGCAGGGCCCCCGAAGCAATCGTAGCCAGGGGATCAAGGTTAAATGCGCGGCAGGTACGTGCGGAGAGATCGGGGACCGGTACGGCAGCCGGGTCGAAGTAAAGTGAGTGATTGCTCGCCTCTGCCAGCTCCCACAGAGCGGCAGCCAGGCCACCTTCGGTCGGATCGTGCATAGCGCTGACCTTGCCGGCCTTCAGCGCGATTTGAGCCTCACGCAGGACGCTAATACCCGGATCATACAAATAATTGCGAGCCTGATCAAGCTCCGCCGGGCTGAGAAACTGGCCCAACCGTTCCGGAAATTCGCGGGCCAAAATGGCGGTAGCTTCGATGGGCACGCCTTTGGTTAGCAAAATTCGGTCGCCCGGCCTGACCCCGTCCGGCGTGACCAAGCGCTCCCGGCTCACCTCGCCGATCAAGGTACCGGCGACGATGGGCCGATCCAGACCGTAGGTGATTTCAGTGTGCCCGCCGATAACGGTTACGCCCAGCTCCCGGCAAGCTGCGTAGATTTGTTGACCAATCTGTTGGACCAAACGTGCCGTCGTCTGCTCTTCGGGTAGGAGCATCGTCACCAGCAGCCAGCGCGGCAGTGCTCCGGTCGTTGCGATGTCGTTGGTATTGATCTGCACCAGGTACCAGCCAATATCGTCGGTGGCAAAAGTGATTGGATCGGATTTGTAGACTAAGAGCCGGTCGCCGACGGCAACGACCGCGCAATCCAGGCCGAGACCAGGCCCAAGGACGACATCCGGATCGCCGGCCGGGGCCTGGGCCAAAAGCGAACTCAACAACAACGGCGGCAGCTTTCCAATAGGTAACGGTTCGTTTGTCATCTTCACTCAACTGCTCTGTGAACTAAATGCGACGGCACTGCGTCCTGATTATAACAGATATTGACACAACAGGGTAACAGAGATAGTCTCTCCCCTGCAAAAAATTCGCCGTTGACATCTGCCGGATTCTTTGTTAAACTCATAACACTATTGGGAATAAATCTTCCGAAAAGGAGGGCAGCCAAGATGAGGGTTAATTCTTGCCTCAACTTGCTTCATCAAGGATTAAAGCCAAAGAAGGATGGGCCCGTCTACCGGTACGAATAGTTCATTATCTTTTCAAACAAACCGTGGGCGCACC
>JBFGLD010000292.1:0-6780 GCA_041576335.1 Anaerolineae bacterium
ATGATCGGTTTTGCGATGATGACTTTGGTGGAGCGGAAGGTAATCGCCCGCTTTACGCTCCGCTACGGGCCCAATCGAGCCGGGAAATTCGGCATGCTGCAGCCAATTGCCGATATGTTTAAGATGTTCTTTAAGGAAGAACTCGTG
The DNA here is from genome assembly GCA_041576335.1 of Anaerolineae bacterium. Lineage (GTDB taxonomy): Bacteria > Chloroflexota > Anaerolineae > 4572-78 > J111 > JANQQF01. Next base: position 148 of record JBFGLD010000292.1, read on the forward strand.
CCGGGCCACGTGGATCGCCTGGTTTACATCGTTGCCCCCGGGGTTGCCCTGGTGCCGGCGCTGATAGCGTTTGCTGTTGTGCCCCTGGCCAGCCAGCCGCTAACCCTGCCGTTCACGGTTTTTGGCACGTCGATTGTGATTACGCCCTGGATTGCCGACATTAATGTCGGTATTCTCTACATTTTGGCCATTGGGAGCTTGGGTACTTACGGGGTGATCCTGGGTGGTTGGGCCAGCAACAACAAATACTCCCTTATGGGTGGGCTGCGCACGAGCGCTCAAATGTTGAGCTATGAGTTGCCGATGGGTGTGGCCGTGCTCAGCCTCATTGTGATGGCCGGTACCATGCAAGTTACCAAAATAGTGGAGCTGCAAGGTGGCGCTTTATTCGGCCTAAATTTGTTCGGTCTCGGTTGGTTTATTTTTGTTCAACCGATCGCTTTCCTCATCTTTTTCATAAGTGGTTTGGCCGAAGCCGGCCGATCGCCTTTCGATCTGCCGGAAACGGAAAATGAGCTGATCGGCGGTTTTATCACCGAGTACGGCGGTATGAAATTTGGCCTTTTCTTTGGGGCTGAGTACGTGCATATGATTGTTTTGAGCTGCTTGACTGCGACGCTGTTTTTAGGCGGCTGGCAGGGGCCGTTCGCCACGCAGATACCGATCTTGGGCTTTATTTACTTTTTGGTAAAGGTCGCTGTTCTGATTTTTCTTATTATTTGGATCCGGGCCAGTATACCTAGAGTGCGTTTCGATAAGTTGATGAAATTCTGTTGGAAGTTTTTGTTGCCGTTAGCTATCGCCAATCTGTTTGTGACCGCAATTATAATCGCCGTGTTGAGGTTTTAAGATGATCAGAGAAATTCTAACGGGTTCGGTACAGCTGCTTAACGCCATGAGAGTGACCCTCAAGCATTTCTTTACAAAGCCGGTCACCCACCAATTTCCGGATGAACCGGTTGAAGTATACCCTCGGTTTCGAGGTCGCCATGTTTTGAAACGGTATGAGAATGGTCTGGAGCGGTGTATTGGCTGTTCCCTATGTGCCGCTGCCTGCCCCACCGATTGTATCTTTGTGGAAGCGGCCGAAAATACCGACGAAGACCGCCGTTCGCCGGGGGAACGCTACGCCAAAACCTACGAGATTAATATGCTGCGCTGCATCTTTTGTGGTTATTGTGAAGAAGCTTGCCCTACGGAAGCGATTGTTTTAGAGCACGACTTCGCCTTGGCCGAATACAACCGCTGGGATGCAATTTATACCAAAGATATGCTTCTGGAAGAGCACAAACCGGATCATATTGTTATCCGGGACGACGAAATTTTTGTTGAGATGCCAACATGGGGCAGAAAGTAAACTTGTAAGTTCGAGAAATAATTTATGGGACAAACACTTTTTATGATCTTGGCCGTAATTTCGGTTGTATCGGCACTCGGGGTTATCTTTAATAAAAACGTGGTCCATAGTGCCCTTTCGCTTCTCGTAAATTTTGGGGTGTTGGCTGTTTTCTATTTTATGCTTAACGCCCAATTTTTGGCAGTCGCGCAAATCTTGGTTTACGCCGGCGCCATTGTGGTGCTTTTCCTTTTTGTGGTGATGCTGCTGGGAGCAGAGTTGGGCGAGACGATCAACGCCTGGTTTACAACCCGTAATGCGGTTATGGTTGTTTTAGGACTGCTATTGCTGACCATAATCGGTACGGCCGTTTTTGAGAATCCGTTTGTATTCGAACGGGCCGGCAAAACCGGTACGCTAACCCAAGAGGCAGTCCAGCAGTTCGGACAGGTCCAGGTCATCGGCTCTTTTCTTTTCACCGATTACATTCTTCCCTTTCATTTAATAGCAGTCCTGCTCTCGGTGGGGGTGATCGGTATTTTGTGGTTAGCCCAACAATACAAACGGAGCAACCTGCAGAGGGAGAAGTAGATGATCGACCAAGTTCCTGTTTCGTATTATTTACTGCTCAGCGCCATCTTGTTCAGTATCGGAACCGGTGGCGTTCTCATTCGACAAAATGTGATCATCATCCTGATGTGTGTTGAGATTATGATGAATGCGGTTAACTTGACGTTTATTGCTTTCTCTCGCTTCTTAGACTCGGCGACAGGTCAGATTTTTGTGTTTATGATTATGGCAGTGGCGGCTGTCGAAGTAGCCATCGGTTTAGCGCTGTTGGTTGAGCTCAATCGTCATAAGCAAGCCGCCAATATTGATGAAATCAATCTACTGAAAGGATAAGTAGTCGGTAGGTCGGAGTTACGACTACGAGTAGGACAGCTCTATGATCCAGCTCATCTGGTTAACCATTGCGCTGCCGCTGTTGGGCGTTTTGTTTAACGGTCTTCTGGGACGTCGCCTGGGAAAAGGTGTCGTAGCCATTGTGGGGCCGCTGGTTGTGCTCGTGTCTTTCCTGGTCGGCGTTGGCGCCTCTTTCGAATTGGCCAGCCGCGCCGAAGAGGCAGTGACGGTTCCTTTATGGACCTGGGCGACCGTTGGTGCGTTTAACGTGCCGGTAAACCTACTGGTCGATCCCCTGTCGCTGCTGATGGTGCTGGTTGTGACCGGGGTGGGATTTCTGATCCATGTATATGCCACCGATTATATGGTCCATCGTGACGACGCTGGCCAGGCCCATCCTGACCCAAATTATGCCCGTTTCTTTACCTTTCTCAACCTCTTTATTGCTTCGATGCTGGTGCTGGTTTTGGGTGACAATTATTTATTGATGTACGTCGGCTGGGAACTGGTTGGGCTGTGCTCATATCTGCTGATCGGATTTTGGTACAGTCGACCCTCCGAAACACAGACACCGATCGATCTTGGCCCGGATCAGGAGCCGGTCAAGCTGGCTCCTCTCCTGTCGCCTGCCGCCTCAGGAATGAAAGCCTTTATCGTTAATCGTGTCGGAGATGTCGGCTTTGCCCTCGGCGTTTTCTTAATTTGGAGTACCTTTGGCACCCTGCAATTTCTCGGAGAAAGCGGCGTTTTTGCTCTGGCACCGCAGGTTGCCGAGACGATGCCTTATATTATTTCGTGGATTACCTTGCTGTTATTTATTGGGGCTATAGGCAAGAGCGCGCAGATCCCGCTTTTTGTGTGGCTGCCCGATGCCATGGCCGGTCCAACGCCCGTATCGGCACTTATTCATGCCGCGACAATGGTTACGGCCGGGGTTTACATGATTGCGCGTAGCAATGTGTTGTATTCGTTGGCGCCGGGCGTATCGATATTTGTGGCAGTCATTGGCGGGTTAACGGCACTGTTTGCAGCAACAATCGCCCTGGTTCAAGTGGATCTTAAGCGAATTTTGGCCTACTCCACCGTCAGCCAGCTTGGTTATATGTTTATGGCGGTTGGCGTAGGGGCTTACACCGCCGGGATGTTCCACCTCACCGCGCATGCCTTTTTTAAGGCGCTGCTTTTTCTGGGAGCCGGTTCGGTGATGCACGCTTTGCACGATGTAATCGACATTCGTCGCATGGGTGGGCTCAAAGATAAGATGAAGACGACCTGGCTGACCTTCTGGGCGGGCGGGTTAGCCCTGGCCGGTTTTCCACTTATGTCCGGATTCTTCTCCAAAGATGAGATTTTGGCGAAGGTATTTGAAGTATCCCCTATTTTGTGGTTAATTGGTATCGTGACGGCCGGCCTGACGGCATTCTACACCTTCCGGGCCATTTTTGTGGCATTTCACGGCCGGCCCCGAGACCAACACCTTTACGACCACGCCCACGAAAGCGGTACCCCGATTACCTTTGCCCTGGTCGTTCTGGCCGTGTTGGCTTTGTTCGGAGGGCTTCTGGGGCTGCCCTCGGTCTTATTACACGAGTTGGGTATCGACGTGCCCCACGCGCTGGAAAACTGGCTGGAGCCCGTTTACGTGAGCGCAGCCGGCCATGGGGCAGAGGCAGCCGAACAGCACCTTTCCTTTGGAACAGAGGTTAGCCTACTATTAACGTCTGCGCTGGTGGCAATTTTGGGCATTGCTGGGGCCTACGTGTTCTACGTGGTAAAGCCCTCAATTCCGCAAAATCTGGCCCGCAAGTATCGCCCTATCTTCGAGTTGTTGGCCAATAAATATTACGTTGATGAAATTTACCAGGCGGTCTTCGTCGATAGCGGCCAGAACCTGGCGGCGGCTATGGCCGAGGGGGTTGACAATTTGCTGATTGATACCGGTCTGGTGGATGGCAGCGCTAAAATTGTCGGCTGGTTTGGACAATTATTAAGCTTCCTGCAGAGCGGTTATCTAAAACACTATGCTTTGGCTACCTTTATTGGTGTCCTGATTATGATTGGCTATTTCTTTTTACGTTAGTGAGCAGAAGATTCTTGTTGGAGAATTGACCGAATGCAAATTCCGTGGCTTTCTCTCCTGATCATTCTACCCGTCGCCGGGGCTGTCATTGTGCTGCTGCTCCCGCGTGACCGTGAGGCGCTGATCAAGCAGTTTTCTCTGCTGATTGCGCTGGTAACGCTGGCGGTATCACTGCCTCTTTATTTCTTGTTTAGAACCGAGGCGGGCTTTCAGTTTAGCGAGTTCTTACTCTGGATCCCTTCACTCAACATCAATTATCACGTGGGTATCGACGGTTTGAGCCTGTTTTTGGTGCTGTTGACCACCTTTCTCACGGCGATCTCCGTTCTTAGCTCATGGACGTCCATTACGGAGCAGCTAAAAGAATATTATGCGCTCCTTCTTTTTTTGGAAGCAGCCATGATCGGGGTCTTCATCGCCTTGGATTTGTTCCTCTTTTTCGTCTTTTGGGAGGCCAGCCTGATCCCAATGGCCTTATTGATCGGCCGATGGGGAGGGCAGCGCCGCATTTATGCCGCGGTCAAGTTTGTGCTGTATACCATGGCCGGCAGCGCGCTGATGCTGGTAGCAGCTTTGGTCGTTTATATTCAGGGCGGCACCGCCGATCTGCCCACCCTGGTCGCCCAGGGAAACCTGCCGCCATCGCTGCAAATCTGGCTCTTTGCTGCCTTTGCCCTGGCCTTTGCCGTCAAAGTACCGCTGTTTCCGCTGCATACTTGGCTGCCGGCCGCACACGTGGAGGCACCAACAGCCGGTTCGATCATCTTGGCCGGGGTACTATTAAAACTGGGGGCCTACGGTTTTTTGCGGTATGCCATCCCGCTCTTCCCGGCAGCCGTTCCTTTCTGGACGCCCTGGATCGTCACCTTGTCGGTCATCGGCATTTTGTACGGAGCCATGGTAGCTTTAGCCCAAGAGGATGCCAAAAGTTTGATTGCCTATTCCTCCGTGGCGCATATGGGTTTTATCGTGTTGGGTATGTTCAGTGGGGGTCAGCAAGGTATGAGCGGAGCGGTGCTGCAAATGGTCAACCATGGATTGAGTACCGGTATGCTCTTTTTCATGGTTGGGGTCTTGTACGAACAGCGCCATACCCGGCTCTTTAAGGAGTACGGGGGCCTGTGGCTTAAAGTGCCCGTTTTCGGCATCTTCTTTCTACTGGCCGCATTTTCATCGGTCGGTTTACCCGGCTTAAATGGCTTCGTCGGCGAGTTTATCATCCTCCTGGGCACGTTTAAGGTTAACCCGGTCGCTGCAGCCTTCGGTACGTTTGGGATAGTGCTGGCAGCCTGGTATTTGCTCACCGCTGTACGCAAGCTCATGTTTGGTCCGTTCAACCCGGCCAACGAAATTTTAAGAGATATGAACGGGCGTGAGGTCGTGATTGCCCTATCTCTGGTTGCCTTCTTTTTCCTAATCGGCCTGTTTCCAAATCTCTTTCTTAATAAAATCAACTTAGCTACGGCGGACCTGGCCACTCTCGTGGATTTCACTTCGCTGTTGGCCGGTCGATAAAGTCATGAGCACGCAGGGTGTAGCCTTTAATCTCTATTCACCACGCTTTACCATTGTGGAGAAAATATGCCGATAGAATTTCCGACGTTGAACGTTCCAGCCTTATATCCAGAGATTATCGTGATCGCCACGGCATTCGTGGTAATGCTGTTTGATATGCTTGTCAACGACAAGCGAGTTGCGGGTTACGTAAGCCTGGTCGGTTTGGCTGCCGCAGCGGGTTTGAGTTCAATTATGTTTGGCTGGTCGCCGGCGCCTGCTTTTCAGAATATGGCCATAAGTGACGGCTACTCACTGGTACTCAATCTAATCTTTATTGTGACAGCGGCAATGTCGGTCTTGCTCTCACTGAGCTACTTGGAGGGTCAGGACATGCAGCGGGGCGAGTACTACGCCCTGCTCCTTTTCTCTACCGGTGGGATGATGCTAATGGGTGCAGCTACCGATCTAATTGTCGTTTTTCTGGCTTTAGAGATTATGTCCATTGCCCTTTATATCTTGGCCGGCTTCAACCGGCGCCAACCCAGTTCCGGCGAAGCCGGCATGAAATATTTTGTGTTGGGCGCTTTTGCTTCTGCCTTCTTTTTATACGGGGCGGCACTACTTTACGGCGCAAGCGGCTCAACAAATTTGCGGGCGATCGGCGACTGGTTCACGTCCGGTCAGGGCAGCCTTGACGACCCGTTGGCGTTAATCGGCTTAGGTTTATTGTTGGTTGGATTTGCGTTCAAGGTGGCCGCCGTTCCATTCCAGTGGTGGACACCTGATGTTTATCATGGTGCGCCAACCTCTGTAACCG
>JBFGLD010000293.1:0-6764 GCA_041576335.1 Anaerolineae bacterium
TGAAGTACTACGCGCCCGGCGTGGGCAATGTTCGCGTCGGCTGGAGAGGAGCGGATGCAACGCAAGAGGAGCTAGAACTGGTTGACCTGGTGCAACTCGACTCGGAGGCCCTGGCAGAGATCCGCGCGGCGGCACTGGCATTGGAGCAGCACGCCTACGAGATCAGTCAGGACGTCTACGCTCACACATCACCGGCGGAGCACATCGTTGTCGAAGAAGAAGAGCAAGTAATCCCCGGCAGCGCATTCATTGACAAAGTGTTCGACAATTTCGACCCCGCCAATTTCGACGACTCGACCAACATCGACAACGATTGGTTACCCTTGCACCCGGGACGGCAATGGGTCTATGAGGGGTTCACCGTCGAAGATGGTGAGAGCATTGCGCATCGCATTGAGTTCACCGTTACCGACTTGACCAAGGAGATCGCAGGCGTGAGCACGGTCGTGGCTTGGGTGGAGGATTACAGCCAAGATGAGCTGGTAGAGGCGGAAATCGCCTTCTACGCCCAGGACAACGCCGGCAACGTCTGGTACCTGGGTGAGTACCCGGAAGAGTACGAAAACGGGGAGTTCGTGGCGGCCCCAACCTGGATCGCCGGTCAGGAAGATGCAAAGCCTGGCGTCAAGATGAAAGCTGAGCCCCAGTTGGAAACGTCCGCTTACTTTCAAGGCTATGCATCCGCCGTCGACTGGACAGACTTCGGGCAGGTGGACGAGATGGGCCAGGAAACTTGCGTTCCTGTGGATTGCTACCAGGACGTTCTGGTGATCGCCGAGTCCAGCCTGGACGAGGTTGGCGCCTTCCAGCTGAAGTACTACGCGCCCGGCGTGGGCAATGTTCGCGTCGGCTGGAGAGGAGCGGATGCAACGCAAGAGGAGCTAGAACTGGTTGACCTGGTGCAACTCGACTCGGAGGCCCTGGCAGAGGTCCGCGCGGCGGCACTGGCATTGGAGCAGCACGCCTACGAGACCAGCCCGAACGTGTACGGTCAGACGCCGCCGGCGGAAGGCCCGTAGACTGGGTAGCACCCATTTTCGCACGCTCATGTAGATTAAGCTCTTGGGTTTTCTACCGATTTTATCTTTTTCAAGGCTAATCTTGGCTAGAAAGGGAAGAAGCTAAGAGGTATACAACCAGTAAAAGAAAATAGCACAAAAACATGAGTCATCCCGAACTTTGTCAAGATAAAGGGTAGGGATGAGCGAGCCAGAGACGGCTTAAAGCAGAACGCAAACGATAAAGCGGTATCGAGATTTCTCGGTGCCGCTTTCCGGTTCTGTGGCACCTGCGACGGAGCAGTAACTGGCGCAGGGTCACTAGCGAAGAATGAAGCAGAGACAGGAGGAAGGCGTAAACGAGGGTGACCATGAGCATTAACTTGAGGCGATTGTGCCAGGACCATAGCCGGGGGCTCTCCATGGCCAGTTCGGTTTTGGAAAAACGGAAGGACATTTCCACTTGCCAACGACGAGCTTAAGCAAAGACGATTGGCCAGGCCTGGTCGAGGGAGGTGATCGGTTCATCGGTTAACAGATACCAGGGGGGCCGACCTTGGCCGAGACGAGCCACAACCAGCCAGAGGGGGAACTCATAGTCGGGATGGCGGACAAGGCAATAAATTAGGCCGGTTTTACGCCAGCACCGGCGCCGATTATCCCAAATGTAACGGTGATCGAGACTGCGTTTGCCGCGGGTGATCTTCCAGGCATTACGTTTGCCCTGGGCATCAACCAGATGTTGTTTCTTTTTCCAGCGGACAATAAAGCGGACCTTGAAGCGAAAGGCTTCTTTGAGCCAGGGACTGGCGGCATAGCCCCGGTCCCAAACGTGGACAACCTGTCGACCCCAAGCGGTGGCACAGCGGCGCAACAGTCCGGCGGCGGTCGGTCGTCGTCGCCGGGCAAACTTGCCCCGCGTGGTCCACCAGCGCATCATGGTCACCACCGGTGCCCCTCTCATGCCGACGACCATCAGGCTGAGCCATTGCATGCCCGGCACAAAGATCGGCCGGCCGCCTGGGGGATTGAAATAGCCGGGTTTGATCCGTTTCAACCGGGCCGCTTTGCTTGACCGCACCGGTCCTAACCCTTCCAGGGCTATGCTTTCGGCCTTCTCGATCACACTCTCATCCCAGATCAATAAAGCCGTTTGACCCTGTTGCGCCAACTGCTGAACGTACGCATCGGCCCGCTACCACAGAAAGCGGCTGATCAGCCCATGCTGCCATTTGGGTGAACGCAACAGGTTGCTTAAGCGCTTGGTCCCAGCTGGGGCCTGGCTTGGATGGAGGATATAGCCGCCCAATTCGCTCAACAGCAAGCCATACCGATTATGCCGCAGTTCCACGATCGCCTGTAACGTTCGCACAAAGGTCCGCACCAGCCGCTTATCTATTTTTTCATCCAACAAGATTAGTAAGGGCACCACAAAGCTGGCTAACTGCTGGCCCAGCGCATGCGAAAGTTCTTGATCTATGTCATGATGCTTCATCAGAAAGACCCCTCCTGGTGTTTTGGTTTGCTCAACCTTACTTTACCAGAAGGGGTCTTTTTTGTCTCATCCCTAAAATTTGGGATGACTCATGTTTATAAAAACCTACATCTTCACCAAAACAGATCCCTGGTTTTTTCTTGTGGAAGAAAGATCGTTTTCTACGAAATGCTTTGTCTACCGACGAACCAACCAACGATCAAACTAACCAAGATCGCCGAAGGCGTATTCTTGCGTGTTTAGTTGGCATTTTATTAGTTATATCTTTCATATTATTGAGGATTCTTTCTTCTAAGGGTTTATTCTCTAAATCACGGGCAATAACGAGTGCTTTATAATAGTACTTCAACGCCTGCTCATACAATCCTTGTCGCTCATAGACAACGCCAATGTTGTTGAGCGTGGCGCCTTCCCCGGCGCGATTGCCGACCTCGCGGATGATCACCAGCCCTTGTTGGAAATGGTTCAGCGCTTCTCGATACTGTCCTCGGTCATAAGCCTCAATCCCTTTTTCATTGTGAATATCAGCCCCAGAATTAATTGAAGAGTGGTCAGGAAAAATCGACGGTATGCTAATTATCAGCATTAAAGAAATTGCCAACAAAAAGTATATCATCGGCCCTCCCGCCATTAATCTAATCAAAGCCCCAGGACGCCAGCGTGGATACTGCCAACCTTCTTCACCTTCCTGCGCTGATGGAAGAGCACGCTTAGGTAATTCGGTGATTTTTTGACCCCTAGTTACGCTACGGATATTATTCACGGGTTTCTTGACCTATAAAAATTGGCGCATATTCAAAAATATTAGCCTAGTTCGTTCAGAAATTGGCTAAAATGACTTTAGTTAGTGCCCGGGTTAGCGGCTTAAGCTGCAGCCCGGGCTTTTTTTTCTTTTGGGCGCATGCTTTCTCGCTGCTAAAAATAATATACCACACGAACATTAAGACCGCATGAAGTGAAGATGAAGAAATATTTCATCTTGAATATCTTGGGGAAAGATGTGATGCGCCTATGTTTGCCCGGAGGCGCTAAGAAACTCATTTCTCAGGTGCCATTCTGGTATTGACCGATCACATTTAGTTTCGAAGCGCTTCAACGGGCTCCAGGTGGGCAGCGCGTAAGGCCGGATAGGTACCCGACAGCAAGCCGATCGCACCGCCGATCAGTGGGGCGAGTAAGGGGGCCGCCGGGTCTAGCACCGGGGTCCACACCTGGTGAGCGGAGACGGCAACCACGATAAGAACGCCGAGACTGGCGCCGAGGATGCCCCCGATAACGCCCAGGGAGGTACTCTCGAGTAAAAACTGGGCGGCGATGTGCCCGCGGGTTGCGCCGATGGCCCGGCGTAAGCCGATCTCGCCGGTCCGCTCGATGACCGACACAAGCGTAATGTTGCCGATGCCAATCGCCCCGACCACCAGCGACAAGCCGCCCAGCAAGAGAAACATAACATTCAGGTCACTCTGCACCGCATCGCGCACCCGCTGGGGTTCTGGGGGAAATTCAATTTTTAGAACCGATGGGTTATCGGGCCGGAGCGCCCATGGTGCTTGTCGGACGATCAGAGATGTCGCCCCAATCCGGGTCTCGACGATCACCGAGCCGGGACCGGTCAGGCCGAAATCATGGCGGGCAGTACCCTCGGGGATAATAACTGAGCCAAGTAGATCCGGCTGGCGGGCGACATCGGCCAGAATTCCAATGACCAGATAGAGGTGATCGCCCATGGCGATAGCCGGGAGTTGCTCGAGGCCTACAATACCGAGCCGGAGGGCGGCGCTTGGGCCGAGAACAGCGACCCGGTCCATTCGATTAGAATGGCCCCAATCTAGAATACGTCCGGTCTTAAGATCTGCTCTGACTGCTGTAAACAAGTCAGGGGATGCGGCCTGGACCGCAAGCTTGAAAGCCGTTTGGCTGCGAGGGTCTTTCACAGGTGACGAGCTAACCAGCGCCTCTCCGATATCAACCTCGCTCAGCGTTCCGGCGGCCACAACGCCATTCAAGCGGTGAAGCCGAGCCGGTGCGTCCCATGGAATGACTTTGGGATCGACACCCGCAGGGCCAGACTTCGCCGTGACAACAATCTCGGTCGCGGCCAGCTCATCGAATTGGCTGATAATGCGGTTGCTGGCGGTACGGGACAGACCTATCGTAGCCACGAGGGCGATAAGCCCAATAACAATGCCCAACATGGTCAGCACCATGCGCCCCGGTCTGGCAAACATCCCCGCAATCGCTTCATCGAAGAGGTCACGGATGGTGATACCTGACCGCGATATTGCGCTCGCCTTCACGCTTGTGCTTGTTTCTTTCGATCCCGAACTCAGTTTGGGAACGAGAGAACTCGGTGAGTTCGCCTGACTTTTTCCAATGGTAACCTCCGTCAATTTTCCATCAATGATCTGTACGCGGCGGCCGGCCCGTTTGGCGACGTTTTCATCGTGGGTCACGATGACCAGCGTATAACCTTGTTGGTTTAATGCCTCAAAGAGGTCGAGGAGGTCGGCACTTGATTTTGAATCCAGATTTCCGGTCGGTTCGTCACACAACAGCAGGCTGGGAGAGTCAATGAGGGCGCGGGCTATGGCCACCCGTTGCTTCTCACCGCCGGACAGCTTCGCCGGTAAAAAATCGGCGCGGTGACTGAGCCCGACCCGCTCTATTGCCGCCAGCGCGCGGTCTCGTCGACCGTGGTGGGTTTGCTTACGGTACACCTCCGCCAGCATCACGTTCTCCAATACAGAGCGGTAGGGCAGCAGGTGAAATGATTGGAACACGAAGCCGATGCGTCGACTCCGTAGTCCGGCGCGTTCTTTGTCGCTCAACGTGGCGGCGTCTATGCCATCAAAGAAATAGCTGCCGCTGGATGGACGATCCAGGCAGCCGATGACATTCAACAGGGTTGACTTCCCGGCGCCAGATGGACCAGAAATCGCCAGCCACTCGCCAGGCTCTAACCGCAGATCAACATCAAGAAGCGCGTGGACAGCGGGTTCGCGGCCAAATTGCCGGCCAACCATGTTGAGTTCGAGGACATATTTAATTGTGTTGGGCTCGGTCGTAGTCATTAGTTATTGTCGTACCCGATTACCACAAGCTGCCCCGGCCCTAGCGTTCCATCAACGGGGGTCACTTCGACGAAGCCGCCGGCAGACAGTCCCGGCTCGACCACGATAAATTCAAGCAACCCATTGTGGTCCACCTGCACTCTTGAAGTCCCGTCAGCGGCGAGAGACAGCGCGCTGACCGGAACGACAGTGACCGTTCCCCCGGTTGATTCAACTGGGATCGTGAGGCGCAACGAAAAACCTTCGAGCGTAGTGGGGGTCTCGTCAACAAGAGTCTCGAAGTAGATGTGGAACCCGTCGACCCCGTCGGTGCCGGGGGTCTCGGCCACCCTGGCCACGACACCCGTGGCTTCGATCCCGAGATCCGGTTCATCAATGGTGACGGGCATACCGGGCGTCACAAGTGGTGCTTCGTCGAAGGGGAGGGAAGAGTCGATCGCTAATTGATTATTTGTCACGGTCATCACGGGCCCACTCGCCGCGTCGCCGACAACAACATCGATCTGTTCGACGCGAACAGGTACTGTGGGAATGAAAACAATCTCATCTACCGGCACCTGCACTCCAGCCCGGCGTTGGGCAATGTCGAGGTCAGCAGCGATCCGAGCGGCGAACTCGCCGGCAAGCTTGGCCTCACGTTCGGCGACCTTCTGTGCGTCAACGGCAGCCTGAATTGCCACTTCCCCTTCCAATCGAGTGGCTATCACCGCGGCTTGAGCCGCTTCGAGATCCGCATTGGCGTTCGCTCGCTCTTCATCTGTTGAAGTCGGGTCCGCCATTACTTTATCCCGGACGGCGGTCTTAGCGGCAACATCGGCGGCAGCAAATTTGTTGGTGCTACCTGCGTTAGCGCGTGCGGCATCTACACCCAGGGGGGCGGCGGCTGCAGCATCATCGGCCGCCAATTTTTTGTTTATGGCTACGGCCAACTCTTGTTCAAGAATGCGGGTATCTGCCAGTTGCTCGCTCGTTGGCCCAAACGGCTGCCACCCCGCCGAGGCATACCAATCGGCTACGGCGGCGCTGGTCTGCGCATCATACGTGCCATCGACGGGACCGGGATCAAACCCCAACCGCCTGAGTCCGGCCTCGAATTGCTGAACATCATCGCCAGAAATGCCGGGGACGAGGTCGCGATAGGCCGGGACCTCACCCTGGAGAAAAAATACCGGACGTCCTGAAGCGGTGAGTATCACCTCA
>JBFGLD010000294.1:0-6758 GCA_041576335.1 Anaerolineae bacterium
TACGTGGAGAGCCTCTCCAGCTTTGCCCGTCAATTCCTGGGGCAAATGCCCAAACCCGATGTGGACCTGATTTCGGGTCTCAGTCCATCCATTTCCATCTCGCAAAAATCCTCGGGCAAAAACCCGCGGAGTACGGTTGGTACAGTCACCGAAGTGTATGATTATTTGCGGGTTTTATTTGCCCGGGTGGGTATGCCTCACTGCTACAATTGTGGCCGGGTAGTCAAGCAGCAAAGCGCGCAGCAGATTATTGAGCAAATTGCAGTGCTGCCGGCTGGAACCCGTTTCCAACTGCTGGCGCCGGTAGCAAAGGGGCGTAAGGGCACCTTTGAGGATGTCCTGGCTCAGGCCCGGACCGACGGCTTCGCCCGGGCTCGGATCGATGGCGTGACGACTGACTTGGAGCAGCGGATCAAGTTGGCCAAAAATAAAAAGCACGATATTGAGTTGGTCATCGACCGGTTGGTCATCCCTACCGAAACGGAGCAGGACGAGGACTTTCAAGTCCGGCTGTCTGATTCGACAGAAACAGCCTTGCGCTGGGGCGAGGGGGTGGTGATCGTCGACGTGGTCGACGGTGAGGAGTTAATTCTCTCGGAGAAAAACGCCTGTACCCACTGTGGCCTCAGTTTTCCCGAATTGACACCACAGATGTTCAGCTTTAACTCGCCGTTGGGCATGTGTCCCGACTGCAACGGGTTAGGTACCCGGTTTGAATTTGACCCCGACCTGTTTATTAATTCGGCTAAATCCATCAACGAAGGAGCCGTGCTGCCATGGGGCGAGGTGGGAAAAAAGAAAGGGTGGGCCACGCAAATTGCCGGTCAAATTGCCCGGCGTTACAACATTAGCTTGGATACGCCCTGGGGTGAGCTGTCGCAAGAGGTACGGGATCTGATTTTGCATGGCAATCCCTACATCAAATTCAAATACCGAAGTGAAAACTTTTCCGGGGCCTGGCCATTTGAAGGCGTTGTTGAAATGATCCGGCGCCGTTACAAGGAGACGCAGTCACAGGGAATGCGCGATTACTACAGCCGCTACCTCAGCCAGCAGGCGTGCCAAACCTGCCAGGGCCAACGGCTGCGGCCCGAAGCGGGCGCCGTCACGGTCGGCGCCCTGACTGTCTCCGACGTAACCGCCATGAGCGTCAGGGAGGCCTACGCCTGGATTTGCGTCTTGATGGGCGAACGTCAGCAAATGGGGACTAACGGCAGTAACGGCAGGAATGAGGATGTTGTGCCTCCGGCGGCGGACGCATCACCGCTCACCGACCAGCAGTTGGAGATCGCCTACGAACTGCTCAAAGAAATCCGCGAGCGCCTCAACTTCATGTTGGATGTGGGCCTGCATTATCTTACCCTGGACCGACCGGCGCCCTCACTTTCCGGCGGCGAGGGGCAGCGCATCCGGCTGGCCTCGCAGATTGGTTCCGGTCTGGTCGGCGTGATGTACATTTTGGATGAACCCTCGATTGGTCTGCATCAGCGGGATAATCGCCGTTTGCTGGACTCGCTGCTGCGGCTGCGTGATTTGGGCAATACGGTCTTGGTGGTTGAGCATGATGAAGAAACGATCATTTCTGCCGATTGGATCATTGATTTTGGTCCCGGCGCCGGTGCCAAAGGGGGCGAGATTGTCTTTGCCGGAACGCCCACGCAGATCAGGCAGGCTGAAGAGTCGTTAACCGGTCTCTACCTGGCCGGTCATTTGGTCGTCGCCTCCGGCAACGGCCGGCGTGAGGCCAACGGGCGCTGGCTGGAATTGACCGGCGTGACCCACCATAATCTCAAAAAAGTTGACGTATGCTTTCCGCTGGGGTGTTTCACCTGTGTCACCGGTGTCAGCGGCAGCGGCAAAAGCAGCCTGGTTACCGAGACGCTTTATCCTGCCTTAGCCCGGTCACTGCACCAAGCCCAAGGGCGTCCGGGGCACCATGAGCGCTTGGTCGGTCTGGAGTATGTCGATAAAG
The DNA here is from genome assembly GCA_041576335.1 of Anaerolineae bacterium. Classification (GTDB taxonomy): domain Bacteria; phylum Chloroflexota; class Anaerolineae; order 4572-78; family J111; genus JANQQF01. Next base: position 1,973 of record JBFGLD010000294.1, read on the forward strand.
TGATCCACATCACCCAGGACCCCATTGGCCGCACCCCGCGCAGTAACCCGGCCACATATGTAAAAGTGTGGGATGACATCCGTAAACTATTCGCCGAAACGCCCGAGGCGCGCGCTCGGGGCTACAAGCCGGGCCGTTTTAGCTTCAACGTCAAAGGAGGGCGTTGCGAAGCCTGTGGCGGCTACGGTCAAAAGCTGGTCGAGATGCACTTTCTGCCCGATGTGTGGGTCACTTGTGATGTGTGCCACAGCAGCCGCTTTAATCGCGAAACACTGCAAGTGCGGTATAAAGGCAGAACCATCTCCGATATTCTCAATATGGATGTTGCCGAAGCCCTGGAGTTTTTTAAGAACATTCCCCGGGTCAGGCGAATCTTGACCACGCTGCACGACGTCGGCCTGGATTACATTAAACTGGGGCAAAGCGCGACCACGCTCTCCGGTGGCGAGGCCCAGCGGGTCAAGTTGGCCAAAGAACTTTCGCGGGTAGCAACCGGCGACACGGTTTACATTTTGGATGAACCCACCACCGGCCTTCATTTTGCCGATATTCAAAAACTGCTCGATGTCCTCCACCGGCTGACTGATGCCGGGAATACAGTGATCGTCATCGAACATAACCTGGACGTGATTAAGAGCGCCGACTGGATTGTCGACCTCGGACCGGAAGGGGGTGAAGAGGGTGGCCAGGTCATTGCCGCCGGATCGCCGGAGCTTGTGGCCTACAGTGAAGACAGCTTTACCGGACGATTCTTGCAGCGATTGTTGGGTTAGGTATTTGCCTGACTCAGCTGATCGGCCAACCGGCTAAACACCTCCACATCGGCCAATATGCCGTCAACCGCGGTTTCCCAAAACTCTGATCGGGTTAGATCCACGCCAAGATGGGTTTTGGCCAGATCCTCCGTGCTCATCGAGCCGGTATCGCGCAGCAGAGCAATGTAGTGCCGGCGAAAAGTTGGGCCTTCGCTCAGGGCCCGGGCATATAGCCCCTGGCTAAAGAGGTAACCAAAGGTGTACGGAAAATTGTAAAACGGGGCCCGGGTCATGTAGAAGTGCAGCTTGGATGCCCAAAAAAGCGGGTGGTACTGTTCAAGCCCCTCTTTAAATGCGGTTTTTTGGGCAGAAATCATTAGCGCTGACAAACTGTCAGCGCTAAGCTGCGTTTTGGCCCGCTGCTCAAGCAAAGCCACCTCAAAATCAAAGCGGGCCCGGATGTTCATCAAAAAGACGGCAGCATCGTTGAGCTTGGCGCCCAGGATGCTCAACCGTTCATGGTCGTCGCTGGCAGCATTGAGGGCGGCGTTAGTCACCACCAATTCGTTAAAGGTGCTGGCCGTTTCAGCTACGCTCATGGCATAGCGGCGGGCACCGTAGGGTAAATCACGCATAACCCAGCCGTGGTAACCGTGCCCCAGCTCGTGGGCCAGGGTCAGCACGCTGTTGTAGCTGTCGGTGTGAGTCATAAAAATACGGGCTTGGCCGATCAGCGGCAGGCCGGTGCAGTAAGCGCCGGCGCGCTTGGCCGGGCGATTTTCAGCCTCAACCCAGCGCTGTTCAACAGCCATCCGGCAGTAATCAGCGATGTCAGGGTTGAAGGCGCGCATGTGCTCTACGACAAATGTGGTGGCTTCTTCATAAGAGAAGGTTTTCGTTACCTGCCCGACAGGCGCGCTGACGTCGAACCAGCTTAACCGGTTCAGGCCGAAAATTTTGGCCTTGGCCGCAAAGTAGTCCAATAGTTTGGCGCTCTTGGCGTCGACAACATGCCACATTGCCTCCAGCGTTTCGGCCGTCAGCCGGTTGATTAGCAGCGGCTCTTTGAGCACTGAATCCCAGCCGCGATGTTTGTAAAGCGTTAGGCGAAAGCCGGCCTGGTAATTGAGGGCCATAGCACACACTTTGGCTAAGTCGGCCCAGGCGGACTCATAGAGTTCAAAGGCCTTTTGGCGAACGCTGCGCTCCGGATCGTCGCCGGCTTTGCTCTGCAGCTGGCCCAACGAGATGGTTTCACCCTCCCAAGTTACCTCTTTATCCCCACTGACCAGGCCGTAGAGCCGGTCCCAGGCGTGGTAGCCGTCGGTCGCGAGTTCATTGGCCAACGTTTCCAGGGCCGGCTCCATCTTTAGGCGGGCCAGGTTGCGCTCTTCGTTAAGGTGGAAGGCAACCGCGCTTAAGCCGGTCTCGCTTAAGAGAGTGTGCCAGGCACTGTCTTCTTGCCGGGCAAAAGCCGCCTCAAAGTTGGTCCAGACCGTGCCCAGGCAGGCGCGAAGTTGGTCGATCCGGCCCATGAGCTGAAGCGCTCCGTCGTCTTTAACGTTCTGCGATACGAGACAAATCACAAACGAGCCGGCTTGAACCAACCGCGCGCCTAATTCGTACAACGTTTGGATTCGCTCGACCCAAATCGGTCGTGTTTCAGCGGTCAGGCCGGTGGGAGACCCTGCATTCTCGAAATCATGCAAATCGGTGGTTAGCTCGTCTAGAAATTTGGCCAGCGTGGTCGACTTACTGCCGCCCTCGAAGATGGAATCCAGGTCCCAATTAAGACTGATTGTCATGTAGTACTGCCTCCGTGGTCGATCATAAATATTCTGAAAAGGCTACGGGATTGTTCGAAAATGCTGTCGTCAGCGCAAAAAAAGCCAGCCGTTTCAGGCTGACCCAGGTGAGCTTCTTGTGCCGGCTTATCGTTCTAAAATGCCCACTCCCCGCCGCGCATTACCGGTTCACTTATCCCATCAGGCCTGATCCCGTCGATATTGATATGATTTGAACCGATCATAAAATCTACGTGGATCAAGCTGTCGTTGCCGCCGGCCGCCGCAAATTGGTCATCGGACAGGGTCGGCCCATCTGGCAGACAAAACCGGTAGGCCCGCCCCAGGGCCACGTGGCAGGCGGCGTTTTCATCATAGAGGGTGTTGTAAAACAGCAGCCCGGACTGCGAAATCGGCGAGCTAAAAGGCACCAGCGCAACCTCACCCAGGCGAGCCGAACCGTCATCGTTGTCGACCAAATTCCTGAGGACGGCTTCGCCCTTTTCGGCTGTAACTTTGACCACACGCCCTTGCTCAAACGTTAAGCTGAAGTTTTCAATCAGAACCCCCCCATAACTTAACGGTTTGGTACTGGTAATAACCCCATCGGCCTTGTCTTTGTGCGGCATAGTGAAAACTTCTTCGGTCGGGATGTTGGCGATAAACGGTATCCCGGAATTCGTCTGGCTTGCACCGCTGTGCCAGATATGGCCCGCAGGCAAGTCGAGCCTGAAATCGGTACCCGGGCCGGTATATTTCAAGGCAGCGTACTGTTTGGCATTCAGATACTCTTTTCTGGCGGTCAACATTTGGATGTGGCTTTGCCAGGCTGCGACCGGGTCAGGCTGGTCGGCCCGGCAAATCCTGAAAATCGTCTCCCACAGTTTTGAAATCCGATCCTCGGGGGGATCATCCGGAAATATCTTGGCGGCCCAGGCAGGAATTGGCAGCGAAATTATCGACCAGTTAACAAGATTGGCCATCGCCTGACGGCGAAAAGGAAGCATGTGCCGGTCGTTGACCCGCTGCGTGAGCGCAACCAACGCTGGATCTTGGTCTTTTAGCAAATCGGGATCGGTGGCGAAAACAGCCAGCACGGCGTCGCCGCGCTCGGCGGCCTGGGTCAGCATCTCGGTCCGCCAGGCCGGGTACTCCTCAAAGGAATTGCGCGGGGCGTACTGAAAACGGGCCAGCGTCAGCTCGTCGTCGCTCCAGAGCACATCGACGAGCCTGGCGCCGGCTTGATAGGCACCGGCGGCAATTAGACGCACCAACGGTGCCCCCTCAACCGGGGCGCGCACAATGAGCCGCTGCCCGGCTTGCAATCCAACGCCGGCGTTCACGGCCAGCGCGGCATAGTTCTGCAGCTTTTGTTCAAAAGATAGGGCCATACTTCGGTTTTGCCGTAAAGCTTAAGCTTGCTCGGCGATCGCGGCCGGTAGGGCTCCACCAGGAGAGCCCTACCCGGACCACAATCAGTGAGAGTTTCGTTTGTATAACCAGATTGAAGCCGCGGCGAGGCCTGCCACCACGATCAATATCGTGACGATTGTCACGGGGCTAGCTTGAAGTTCCGTCAGGCCTGTCTCCGGTAAAACCTCGACGGGCAGCGGCGGCGTTGGGACCAGTGCGGGTGGCGGTGGCGTAGACGGGGGCGGCGGCGTTGGTGTGCGCCCGCCGCCGTTTCCGTTCCCGTTTTTCGGGCGCGTAGCCGTTGGCGTGGGGGTCGGCGTTTCCACCTGCACCACATTGATGGCTGCCGGGTCCGATTGTGGCAGCAAGGGGCAGTTGTCGATCCCGCGGGCTCCCTCCACCATGGCGGTATTGACAATGCTGGTCGTGCCGGCCGGAACGTTATCAACCAGGGAAACGACGGTCACCGCAACCACCTCGCCGGGAGCCAACGGCCCGGTGATCAGGTTGGTCCAGGTCACCACGCCGCTGGCCGTGGCATCCGGGGCTGGGTTACCGCTTTGGAAGGTCAATTGATTTTCATCAAACGTATCGCGCAGCGGCAGCTGGGTGATGCTGATATTGCCGGTGCTGGTGATGGTAAAGCCATAGGTCACCAAATCGCCCCGATTGGCCAGCCCGCTGGCCGGGTTGATCACTTGTTTACTAAGCTGGTAGGCGGCCACCCTGATGGGGAACTGAGTCGAGGCGCTGGCGGGCGGCACGTTAGCGGCGTCGGCCGTGCCGGTGTTGACCACTTCATTGACGTTGGGGTTAATGGTGGCCTGGAAAGTA
>JBFGLD010000295.1:0-6748 GCA_041576335.1 Anaerolineae bacterium
CAATAATACGGTCATTGTTGCCCGGGATGCGTTTTCTGTTTTACGTGAATATAAAGACGTGCTGAACGTGCGGGTGACAGCCTCTCGTAAGGATCGCGTCCAGCGCATGCGCCAAGATCAACAATTGACATCGGAACAAGCCCGGGCTATGCTCAATCGGCTCGACAGTGAACGCAGTAAGTACGTTGGGGCCTACTATGGTTTGGATTGGGCCGATGCGGGGCTGTATGATCTTTGTGTCAATACCAGTAAACTTACCCCTGATCAGGGCGTTGAGCTTACCCTGCGCAGCCTATCTTTCCTTGAGGAAAATCACGACTCGAAGGAGCCATCTGTGCGTGATTTCACAGTTGACCCCATTCTTGAGCGAGCTATCGACGAAGCAATGAGCCTGCTCCAGGCAACCGGACAAATAGGGTGAAACTAATAGAGAGATTTCAATTATGCGTGCTGTAGACATTATTGCCAATAAGCGAGATGGTAAGGAACTCACCAGTGAGGAGCTTGAATTCTTCGTGAAGGGTTATACTCGGGGTGATATTCCCGATTATCAGGCCAGCGCCTGGTGTATGGCCGTGTTGCTGCGCGGTATGACTGATGCCGAAGTGACGGCTTTGACCCTGCATATGGCTCACAGCGGCGACACGCTGGACCTGCACGGCATTGCTCCCCTTGTGGTAGACAAACATTCGACCGGCGGGGTTGGTGACAAAACCACGTTGGTCGTGGCCCCATTAGTGGCTTGCCAAGGCCTGCCGGTGGGTAAGATGAGCGGGCGGGGACTGGGCTTCTCTGGTGGGACGATTGACAAATTGGAGTCGATAAAAGGGTTCAAAGTCAGCCTGACTACTGAGGAATTTATGGACATACTGGCTAAATACGGTGTGGTTGTCTCTGGGCAGAGCGCCGATCTGGCCCCGGCCGACGGCAAATTCTATGCCCTGCGCGATGTGACCGCTACGGTAGAAAGTTTGCCGTTGATTGCGGCCAGTATCATGAGCAAAAAAATCGCCTCTGGCGCGGATGCGATTGTCTTGGATGTGAAAGTGGGCCGGGGTGCCTTTATGGAGACCGAAGCAGATGCCGAAGCATTAGCCAACTTGATGGTCGCCATTGGTCACGGGGTGGGGCGGAAAGTCGCTGCCGTTATTGCCGATATGAACCAGCCGTTGGGAAATGCGGTGGGGAATGCCCTGGAAGTGAAAGAAGCAATCGAAACTTTGCACGGTGGCGGCCCGGCAGATTTCCGGGATCACTGTCTAACGGTGGCGGGTAAGATGGTGGAATTGGCCAATAAGGCCCCGAACTTCAATGCGGCCAAGGCTTTGCTGGCCCGTTCTTTGGATGACGGATCAGCCTGGGCCAAATTTGTCGAATGGATCACGGCTCAGGGTGGTGATCGCGCCGCTCTTGACGATCCCGGCTTATTACCGCAGGCTTCTTTGGTAGAAACGGTTCCTGCTCCACATACGGGTTATATCGCCGCCATCGATGCCGCTGAAATCGGTAAAACCGGGGTTATGTTAGGCGGTGGACGGTCCAAGAAGGGTGCTCCAATTGATTACGGCGTCGGCATCGTTCACCACGCCAAGGCGGGTGACAAAGTGGCCCAAGGCGATCCCTTATTGACGATTCATGCCAATAGCGCCGACCTCCTGGCCGCTGCCCGCGAGCGTTTACTGGCAGCTATCGAGTGGAGTGAGCAGGCGGTGGAAGCACCTTCTCACATTCGAAAAATTATTGGCTAACGCCGTGGCCCCCGTTTTAAGGCGCGGATAACCCGTTCGGACTCGGGACCTTCAGGCAGGTTCTCAATAAAGGCTGTCGCAACTTTGTCCCCAAATTCTCTTCAACGCCAGCCGGCCCTCTAACGAGCTTTATGCCCGACCTTACAGCACGTCGGCCCGGCGCATCATCGCCTTGCTGATGCGATTATGGGTTTTAATAACCGGCTCAAGCTCGATCGGCAAAAACTGACCATCTTCAACCAGCACCGCTCCGTTAATCACCGACAGCCAAACCTGAGCCGGCGCGCAGGTGACTAATGCGGCAACCGGATCGGACAATGCGCCGGCATGCGTTAGATCATCCACCCGAAATGCAACCAAATCGGCGGCCTTACCCGCAGCCAAGACGCCAATGTCGTCTCGACGCAAGACGCGCGCGCCGCCTATGGTCGCCAGCTCCAGGGCTTCGCGGGCCGTAAAGCGGTCAGCGCGGGACTCGAAGCCGGGCCAGCCGACTCGTTGTAAAAGCATTGCCTGCCGGGCCTCGCCCAATATATGATTGCCGTCGTTGCTGGCCGAGCCGTCTACACCCAGGCCGACACGGACTTTTTTGTCTACCATGTCCCGAATCGGGGCAATCCCGGAGGCTAAGATCATGTTACTGGTCGGACAGTGACATACGCCGGTTTTGGTTTTTGACAGCCAACCAATTTCAGCCGGATTGGGATGCACCATGTGCGCAAACCAAACATCCTCCCCGGCCCAGTTGAGCGACTCGGCGTACTCCACCGGCCGCTTGCCAAACATTTCCAGACAAAAGCGGTCTTCATCTTTTGTTTCGGCCAGGTGCGTGTGCAGGTTAACCAGCGGATATTGGCGGGCCAGGTCCGCCGACTCGCGCATGAGATTGCCGGTTACGCTGAAGGGAGAACAGGGCGCCAGGCCAATTCGCAACATCGACAAGGGCTTGGGATCGTGAAAAGCCTCAATGACCCTGATGCAGTCCTTTATAATGTCCGGCTCACTGTCGCAGACGCGGTCAGGTGGCAGGCCACCCTTACTTTCGCCCAGGCTCATGCTCCCCCGGGTAGGGTGAAAGCGCACGCCCACCTCTCGGGCAGCTCGAATCTCATCGTCGATTCTGCTGCCGTTAGGAAACAAATACAGGTGGTCGGCGACGGTCGTGCAGCCGCTCAGAACCAACTCGCTCAGACCTATTTTGGCACTGACGTAGACCGCCTCCGGGGTCAGCTCGGCCCAGATCGGGTAGAGGAACTTAAGCCAATCAAATAAAATTTTCCCACGCCCGGTGCCTATGGTGCGGGTTAAGGTTTGATACAGGTGATGATGGCAGTTCACCAAACCGGGTATGATCACCGAGCCGGCGGCATCGATGACCTTATCCGGACCATCACGGGTTAAGCCGGGCCGGTATTCATGGAGGTAGCGGTCAATTTCCGAACTAGCGCCAACCCACAGGATCTGGTTATCTTCAATCACGACCGCGCCGTCATTGATCTCCTCACGGTCCTCGTTCATCGTCACGACAACGTCGGCGTTTTTGATTAACAGTGTTGACATCAATCTCTCCGCTGAGCAGTGAATTGAGGCTAAGGCTAAAGCGAAGGCTAAGATTTGTCCTCTCCCGCCTCACGCTTCACCTCAACCTTACTTTCAAATACCTGTGATCTTAATTCCCGACCCTTTAACTTTATGGCGGATATTAATCCCGATAAGGATCGAAGTCAAGCCCTCAACCACCACCGAGTTTTGCAGCGGGCCGGCGTCGATGCCGCGCATACCGGCGGCTTTAGCCAGGGCAATAGCTTCAGCCTTGGCTTCTTTGTCATCGCCGCATATCAAAACATCACATTCAATGCGCTCATGGTCATCGGCCAAATGTGCGACCCCCACATTTTGAAAGGCCGATACGACGCGCACGCCATCACCCAAAATTGCCTGAGCCTCTAACCCGGCAGACCCACCCGGCACAGTGTTTACATGGCTGACTTTAGGTGGTTTGAGGGGGACGGTAACATCAATCAAGATTTTGCCTTGGAGCACATCTCGTAAGCTGGTCAGGGTGGGGCCTTGACCGCCGTAGGGCACGGTTAATACACAAATAGGGGCGGCTTTGGCCGCCTCTTCGTTCAGCATGCCCACAATCAAATTTTCGCCCAACATCTCGTTTAACTCGTTGGCCACCCGCTGCGCTTTCTCGGTTTGGCGAGAACCAATAATTATCTTGTATTGGCCCGATGCCGCCCAGCGCCGAGCCAGGCCGGGGCCTTCGTTGCCGGTACCGCCAAGAACGGCGACTGTTTTGGTCATAGCAAAAGTAACCTCCTGAAAATTAGATCGATATTGAAGTCAAGGTCGCAAGGCGGCAGGTACTCTTTTAGCACCCCTCCACCCCGGTTCCCCTGCTACAGGTCCTGCACTCGCTGCCAGATGGCCGGAGCCAATTTCATGGCGTGCGCGGCTATTGCCGCTTCATCCAAGGTGAGCAATTCGCGGTCTTGCATGAGCAGTTTTCCCCCACATATGGTATGGGTGACGTGACTGCCATCCATCCCAAAAATCAGCTGCCAGGGGTAATTACCATCAGTCAGTGGTGTGTAGGGAACGTAGTCGAGCAAGATGATGTCGGCATAGGCCCCAGGGCTAAGCGTACCAACCGGTTTACGGAAGAATAGTTCGGCGATGCTGGCATTGTTATTAAAAGCCATGTTCATCAGCCGGTCGCCGGGCATCACCCGTGGATCGCCCTTGCTAACGCGATGGAGCAGGTAGGCGGTATGGATTTCGGTGAACATATTGTTGTAAAAGCCATCATTGCCCAGACCAACGGTGATGTCTTTAGCCAGCATCCGCTCCACCTCGGCTACGCCCACGGCATTGTTCATATTACTTCGGGGCTGGTGGCTGATTTTGGTCCGGCTGGCCCGGAAGATGTCCAATTCCCGTTCATTGACGTGGATAGCGTGGGCTACCAAGGTTTTTGGCCCCAAAACGCCCTTTCGCTCCAGCCGCTCGGCTACGCGCATATTGTATTTTTTGAGACTATCGTCCTCATCGGCCTTATCTTCGGCCACGTGGATGTGAAAGCCGGTGTCGAGTCCTTGAACAGCCTCAAGACAGGCAGCCAGGGTGTCATCACTGACGGTGAAGGCAGCGTGCAGCCCAAACGATGCCCCTAATTTGGGATCGGGGGTGCCCTGCAAACGTTTAAGGAAACGGACGTTTTCGGCAATGCCGGCCTGGGCCCCCTCCGGCCCGTTACGATCGGTGACTTCATAGCAAAGACCTACTCGCAGCCCGGACGCTGTGGCCGCCTCAGCCAGGGCATCTAGCGAGCCGTCAATGTGCGTAGGGCTGGCATGGTGGTCGATCAGAGTGGTCGTGCCGTGGCGGATGGCATCTGCCAGGGCCACCAGGGCGCTATATTTGCTGTCTTCCAGGGTCAGCGCGCGGTCAACCTTCCACCACAGTCGTTCCAAAATCTGCATGAAGTTCTGCGGCGGTTCGCCGGGGATGGCCATGCCGCGAGCAAACGCACCGTAAAAGTGGGTGTGGGCACAGATCATACCCGGCATCACAATTTTACCGCCGGCATCCAGTTTTTCAACGGTCGGATATTTACGTTCCAGGCCGGCGCTGGGGCCAACCTCGACAATGATATCCCCTTCACAATATACGGCTCCATTGGCGATGGCGCGTCTATCGTCGCCAAAAGTGAGCACAATTCCGTTTGTGATCAGCATTGATCATACTCCTTTGAAAATAGGGCTTAGGGCTTGGGAATTAGGGCTTAGTCTTTTCCCTAAGCCCTAATTCCTGATCCCTAACCCCTGATCCCTAACTCCTACTCACTGTATCCATCCGAGAAGACCTCAATCATCAGGTACGGGTCGCCAAGTGGATAGAGAATTGGGCATGTGCAGCCGCGCTTCACATATTCGCGCACTTTGGCCTTGACCTCTTCCGGCGTGCCACTGGCCGTCACCCGCTGCACCAGCTCGTCAGGGACCAATTTCATAGCTTCTCGAATCTGCTCTTTGGTGGCGGGCCAGCCCAGAATAGATTGGATTTTCTCGACCGTTTCTTTGGGCGTGTTGCTGGCTTTGGTGATGTGCGGCTGTTGGGCGATGTATTGGGTCAGCATCCAGCGGGCGCCGTCCAAGGCTTTGGCTCTATCCGTATGGACCGAGCAGATCATCAACTGCGGCCGGTCCAGGTCAGACAGCATCCGTCCCGACTTAGCCAGGCCGGCTTTCAACCGGGCTATGGCTTCATCATTGTAATCCGGGGGCACACAGTAGTTTAAGACGGCCCCGTCGGCAATCTCGCCGGTCAGCTCCATCATTTGGGGGCCGGTGGCGCCAATCATAATCGGCATGTTGCGCGGCTCGCGCCGACCGTGAACCACATCCAATTCAATGCCGCTGACCTGGTGAAATTCTCCCTCAAAGGTGACGTTTTCCATGTTCAGCAGACGGCGCATGACCTCGATCGTTTCACGCATAGCCGTCAGCGGCTTGCGGCGATTAATGCCAACATTTTTAGCTAATGGGTCCCACCAGGCCCCGATGCCGCAGATAATCCGGTCGGGAGCCAAGTCGTCCAGGGTCAGAAAGGTGGCCGCCAGCAACCCGATATTGCGGGTCCAGTTATTAATCACTCCGGAACCGATCTTAATGCGCTCGGTCACGGCGGCAAAGGCGGCCATCGGCACAATAGCATCTCGCACCAACCGGCTTTCGGCCTGCCAGACGGCCTCAAAGCCATGCTTTTCGGCGAATTGGGCCAGCTTCATTCCCTCGCGGATTTCGTGGGCATCTTGTAAGTATAGGGCGACTCTGTCCTTACTCATTTTCAAACTCCTTTGTTTAGAAAGTTATTTGGAATTCACCACTCCATTTTGCCGGGAGCGTTGGGAGATCAAATCTCTCAACCTCCGATCTCTAATCTCCATCCTTCACCTTTCCCAACTCCCGCAAAACCCGCTCCGGGGTCAGGGG
>JBFGLD010000296.1:0-6746 GCA_041576335.1 Anaerolineae bacterium
ACCCAGGTCACCATAGAAAACCAGGGCAATGCCACCGAAACCTTTACGGTGAGGCCTACCGCAGAAAAAGGATTGAGCTTTGAGCCCGACCAGGCCCAGCTTAAACTCGAGCCCGGCAAAAGCGGGACAACGGACTTTAAGGTTATTCCCCGTAGGCGATGGGTCGGCGAACCCGGAACCCAAACCGTTACCTTTCAAATTACCACCTCTCAGGGCCAAACCGCGACGCACAGCGGCCAAATTTCCAGCAGCGGTATTTTATCGACGATATTTGTGCTGGCAACGCTGTTAGGGATTACCATCTTTTTGTGCGTTGCGGCAAGTTTTTATGGGGTTATGACTCAACTGCCTGACGATGCGACCGCAACGATCGAAAGAGCTACCGCCGTGATACGGTCGGCAACCGATCAGGCCAGGGCAGCCCAAACAGCCACCTCAATTGCGGGACAAGCCCAAAACAACCAGACTCGAGAAGCAGAGATCCGGGCTACCACCACCTACGAGGCCTGGCTCGGCGCTGATGATGACCGGGATGATCTAACGAACGCCGAGGAATTGGAATTCGGGACTATGCCCGATAATCCCGACTCCGACGGGGACACCCTGCCGGACGGCAAGGAAGTTAAGGAATTTGAAACCAGCCCGCTCTATCCGGACTCGGATTTTGACGGCGTTCCGGATGATGAGGAAGTGCGCAACATATGGAACCCAACCAGCCGGGATACCGACGGCGATCAAACACCCGACCACCTCGACATCGATCCGAGCGGTCCGTCCACGCTTACGCCCGTAGCGACTGCGACCCAGCTGCCACTCACTATTCAGTTTGACCCTCAAAAATTTACTTCAGCCCAGGGCAATACGCCTCGCTACGATGTGAGCGAGGATATTGGTCCCATCGATGTTGACGTCCAACTGACGACGCCCACCAGTCAACGGGTCCTAGTGGAGTACGCCGTAAGGGGGGGTGGTTTTCTTTCAACCCGGTCCGCGACGTTCGGCGAGGATTATAGAGGTTTAACCAGCGGCACCCTCATCTTCGAACCGGGGCAAACTGAAAAGACGATCGAGCTGGAAATTATTGATGACGATGAGCCCGAAAGGCTTGAAAACATCTTTGTCAATTTGAGTGACAGGAGTAATCCTCCAGTCAATGTTGGCACCAGCCAGGCTGAAATCGTTATTATAGATGATGATCAGTAAACCGGGTCCGCCGCTTCATCATCTTCCGCCAAGAGCGCTGCCACCACGGCAGCGATCCCTCCCATCGCTTACGCCAGCGCTGCAATAGCTCGACATACTCGCGATCACGCTCCGGCCGCATAAAGGGATCTATCTCTACCCAGCGGGCGTAGTCCCGCGGCGACAGGGACTCAATCCGGGCCAATAAACGCACCCAGGTTCCGGCCATGTCTACCTTTACGCCTCTGGGCCCCATGACCCGCTTCATCTGGACCTGCTCTTCAGCCCAAGCCGACCAATATGCTTCATCATCAACGTCGTGCGGCCGGCGGGTAGTCTGCCCCGTAGCAAAAGCGATGCGGCGCAGCATCTCGCCATCCTGGGCTGTCACGTAGGCCAGTACATCCAATGCGCTCCAACGGCCCACAGCACCCGGGCGGGTCAGGACTTCATGCGGCACGTCGTCAAGCGTGGTCAGCAAACTGTGCCGCTCAGCTTTTAGAGCGGCTAATAAGGGTTCTTTAGTAAGCACGGTTTTTGTGGCCTGGGTCATGGTTGAGCCGCAGCAATAATGGCCCGATTGAGGAGAATTTTGTTCAAATAGCTGTGATACTGCTGGTCATCGATGATCAAATTGGCCTTCCGCATTGTTTCATCGTAGGCCTTTTGCAGATATAGTCGGGCCGTATCGGTTTGTCCCAGAGCCGCCAATATACGGCTGTGCTGATAATAAATTTCAGCTTCCTGAATCTGGGGTGAATGGAGATGAGACAATTTTTCCAAGGATTTGACGGCCTTGGTTGAACTCTCGTGGGCATTGGCTAAATCTTGCAGCTTGAAAAAGCCTGTCCCCCGCAGAAAATGTCCCAGCAGTTCGTGTTCAGACTGTTCGCCTTCTATGGCCAGATTTACAATCCGGTTACTCAAGCGAATTGCGCTGAACAATTTTGTCTCGTCCTCAAACGATAGGTTGTGAGCCGATAGCGCTTCATAACTTCTTAACATCAACACCAGGTCTTGACGTTCCTCAGCCTGCGTTTTAGCCTGCTCCAGGTACATTGTCGCTTCGTCATCCTGACCGGTTGCTGAAAAAATAAGACCAAGTGAAATGAGGGAATAAATTTTCCCCCGTATATGCTGAGATGTGTTGAAGATCATTTGAGCCTGCTGGTAATATTCTAAAGCCTGCTCATAATTACCCAGGCTGTAGTGGGCGTCGCCCATATGGTACAGATCCCAGCCTACCTGTAAGGTGGCCCCAATATCCTTGGAAATTTGCATCGCCTCGTTGTACCGTTCAAGAGCACCGGTGTAATCATCCACCAGCAGGGCCAGGCCGCCCATGCCCCACAGGGTCCAGGCTTCATCAAAGCGATTGTCAGTTTCGCGGCAAATTTCGAGAGCTTTTTTGAAATGCAGCGTCGCTCGTTCCACGTCGTGCAGCGTGTCGGTATAGATGTGACCGATCAACTCGGTCAGGCGCCCTTCTCTGCGCCGATCACCCAGCTCACGAGCAATCATTAAGGCTTCCGTGGCGAAACGCATACTTTCAACTTTGCGACGTGTCCAGTAGATTCGCGCGATTTGCTCGAGGCAGAACAGTTCGCCCTGCAAGTCGTCGTTCTCCTCGGCAATTTTAAGCGTTTGGTAGGCGATTTCCTCGGCCTGATTTAGCCGGCCAACCTGCCAGTAATACGAGGCCAGGCGCGACATAACCTCAACCGAACGCTTTTGATCGCCCACAGCTTTGGCGATACTTTGTAACAATTCTAACGCCGCCAATTCGCGGTCGGAGTCCCCAATCAAGTTGAGAATCGTTCTTTCTTGACTCAACAGTTCAAATTGCTCGTCCAGATTTCTTTGCTGCGCTTCACCGGTCAGGTCAAGGGCCACGTCATCCAGAATTTCACGGGCTTGGTTGAGATACTCAACGGCTTCGGCATTGGCGTACACAGCACTGGCAGCTTGTCCGGCTTGACGCAAATAGGGAACGGCTCTTTCTTCCTGGGCTGCGGCAATAAAATGATGGGCTACAACAGCGGGCATCAGGCTCAAATTTTTTTGCGCGCTCAACATCTCCGTGGCCTCGGCCACTTTGCGATGCAGCCGCCGCCGGCGCAGGGAACGAAGTTCTTCGTACAGCGTTTCACGGATGAGGGCGTGTTGAAACTGGTATTCGATGTTGACATTAATATTGGTTAAATGGGTTGGCTGGTCGACAATATTGCAAACCTCGACCAACTGGTAACGGAGTGCTTCCTCAATGGCCCATTGAATGGATTCGTCGTCGTAAGGTCCGGCCAACGCGAGAAGATCGAGGGTAAAGTTTCGGCCAATAACAGCCGCTAATTGGAGCAGCTCGCGGGTAGACTTATTGACCCGTTCCAGGCGACCACCCAAGACCGATTTAATGCTGCCGGGCACGTTTAGCCGATCGGTATCCCGCTGCGCCCAACGCCCTTGGTGTAATCGGATCTGGCCATCGACAGCCAGGCTCTTAACCACCTCTTCGACAAAGAGTGGATTACCTTCGGTCGCGTGGTAAATCGTATTAACAAATCCTTCACTGACGCTGTCAGCCAGAAGCGCCGAGAGCATTTGCTCGACCCCGTCTCGAGATAAGCGGCGCAGCGAAAGGGGATAAAGAAGTTTGGCCGACGATGAGGCTGCCACCAAATGGTTAATGGGATGGGCAAAACTCAGGGCAACATCGCGATAGGCACCGGCCATTAGCAGCGCCGCTCCCTTCGATTGGTGAACCAGCGTTTCGAGTAAATTCAAGCTGGCCGGATCGGCGAAGTGAAGATCGTCCAGCAATAATAGGGTCGGCTGCTCGCGGGCCATGTTTAACAAAAATTTACTGACCTGTTCCAGCAAACGAGCCCGCTCCGACTCGGGGGTCAACGGTGGGTTTGGTTCGATATAACCGACTTTTTCGGCTAATTGGGGCGCGAGTTTGACCAATTCTGCTGCAATAAAACCGGGCGCCTGGCGACGCAGAACCTCGGCCGGCTGCTCGCGAACATAATTGCGCAGGGCATGGGCAAATAGAGCGTAGGGCGTGCCCGCATCCTGCTCCCGAGCCAGACCGTGCAGCACATAACCATCCCGCAAACCCGCATAAACTTGAAACTCACGTAACAGTCGCGTTTTACCGATACCGGCCTCGCCCGAAATGAGAACCAACGGCTCAACTTCAAGCTCTCCCAAACGGGCCAGGTTCCAACGACGTTTCAACTCCGCCACTTCGTTCTCACGACCTACTATTTTACCCCGGGCAATACGGTCGAGCAGCACCTGGTGAGACGCCGTAACATCGATGGTCAGCAGATCATTGGGGCGGGCGGAGCCGGTCATCTCCAGCTCTCCCGAGCCATTTTCAAGCCGTTGTTGAACCGGAGCAAGCGCCTGGCGTACCTCTGTGGCATTAACATAGCGATCATCGGGCTGTTTGGCCAGCAATTTTAGAATAATTGCCTGCAACTCATCGGGGATATTGGGGTTGTACCGCTGCGGGGGCACTACGGGCGCGTGGATATGCTGCGAAATGACGGTCAAGGGATCCTCACCGGAGAACGGTCGCCGCCCGGTAAATAATTCGTACATAATCACACCCAGCGCATACAGATCGACCCGATAATTTCCGGCCTCGCCCAGGGCTAGTTCCGGGGCCAGGTAAGAGGCCGTGCCGGCCACCAGACCTTCCTGGGTCAGGCGCGACTGGCCCTGGATACGAGCCAGGCCAAAATCCATCACCTTAACCTGCTTCTCCGGGGTGATCATCACATTTTCGGGCTTGAGATCACGATGGATTACATTATGCCGGTGGGAGTACTCAAGCGCAGCCAAAACACTATCGATGATAGGCAGGGACTCTTCGAACGGCATCAAATTGGGGCTAAAAGTATTGTCGAAAGCCCACAAATCCTGGCCGGGAATGTACTCCAATACCAGATAGGGCTGTTCTCTGGCCTCGGCGAAATCGTACAGAGTGACAATATTGGGATGGTTGAGACGCGCAACCGAACGAGCCTCGGTCCGAAAACGGGCCTGCTTGTCTGCGGTCATTCCACTGTCTGCCGTGAGCAGTTTGATAGCCACTACCCGCCCTAACTGCTCGTCTGTTGCCTTGAAGATGATACCCGCCCCACCTTCGCCAATTTGTTCATCCAGTCGATAGCGTCCGTCTAACAAAGAGCCGGGGGTATCGCTCGGGCTGCTTGATCGTTGCCGTCCAAACATTCTGACTCTCTTTGGGGATACTGGTTAGATTGTACCCGACCTTTCTGATTGGCACAAGTCCAATTTAGCCCACGCGATATCCCCATTTGGTTTGGACTATCTTAATATTACTCTTATCTCTGTAGGGCAGAATAGAAAGAATTGGTACGGTGTTTTGTTCAAGGCGAAGCTAAGCCCGGAGAACGATACCTGTTTTTGAAAAGTTGTTGGCAAATTCTACGAAATTTCTAACATATCCATAGTACAATAGCGGTAGCTTGTTTTGCAGTTACTTGAGAATTAACGGTGTTAGATTTGTTACCGGAAATTGGTGGCTTAAGGTTGACTGCTTACTCGAAAATTGTCAATCTGATCGGAGGCAAACCTGATGGGCTTTTCCTTTAAGTTAGGACGAATTTTTGGCATTGATATTAAAGTGCACCTTACTTTTTTGCTGATTATTCTTTGGGGTGCTTTATTTTATGGCGGCAGTGGGGGTCCTCTGTATGGTATCATTGTCACCCTGTCTCTCTTTTCGCTGGTTTTGCTCCACG
This sequence comes from Anaerolineae bacterium, assembly GCA_041576335.1. Classification (GTDB taxonomy): domain Bacteria; phylum Chloroflexota; class Anaerolineae; order 4572-78; family J111; genus JANQQF01. Next base: position 5,958 of record JBFGLD010000296.1, read on the forward strand.
AGCTGGGGCATAGTCTGGCGGCTTTGGCCTACGGTATCCCGGTCAGGGATATTATTCTTTTGCCTATCGGTGGGGTGGCACGCCTGGAGCGTATTCCTGAAAAACCGGTGCAGGAACTGATTGTGGCCCTGGCCGGTCCATTAGTGAATGTCATATTGGCAGCCATTTTATTGCCTATCGTGATTTTCCTGAGCCTGGGGCAGGAGCTAACGCTTTCTTTAACCGCAGTCACCCAACCGGGCTTACGAGGATTGTTGACTTTTTTACTGGTGGCCAATATTTCTCTGGCCATCTTTAATATGATCCCTGCCTTCCCCCTGGATGGGGGACGTGTCTTCAGAGCTGTCCTGGGTTTCTTTGTGGACTATCAAAAAGCGACCAAAATTGCCGTACAGATTGGGCGTCTCCTCGCTTTTGGGCTTGGTTTGTACGCCATTTTCACGAGTCAAATTTGGCTGGCTTTGATTGCCTTCTTTATCTTCATCGTGGGCGGCCAGGAAGCCCAGGCTGTTAAGATCCGCGGCTTGCTGCGGCGGGTACAGGCCGGGCAGGTGATGACGCGGAACAGCGTCGCCCTTTCACCGGAAGCCACCGTGGCCCAGCTAGCGCCTATTGTCATGAGTAATGGCTACCAGGCCAACTTTGCCGTGCTAGACCCGATCAACGGCCAACTGCTGGGCGTCACGAATGGAGGCCGTATTGCCCGGGCTCTGGCTCACGGCGAACGGTATCGCGGCATCACCGAAATCATGCAGCACGCGCGACATATTCCCGTGGTCGGGCTCACGG
>JBFGLD010000297.1:0-6732 GCA_041576335.1 Anaerolineae bacterium
AGGGGTCTCCCTGAATGATTTACGGGCCGACTTGAATCAGCTTGTTGACGGGTTTCAACACGGCAAGCGTTTAGGGCTGATCATCCGCAACGAACAGGCCAACCGTCTCTACACCACAGCTTTTATGTGTTCGCTGTTTGAAGAGGAGGGCCATGGGCTGTTTGATGTGCGCCAGGCCATTCTGGGCCATCTTCAGCAGGGAGGCGATCCGTCACCCTTCGACCGGATTCAGGCCACCCGACTGGCCGCTAAATGTATAGATTTTCTTATGGAAGAGGCTGATCACGGCCCGCCTGCGGGGGCTTTTATCGGTTTGCAGGCGGGGCGGGTCAAGTTTTCTAACTTAAGAGATTTGCCTAATTTGGTCGATAATGAACTGCAGCAGCCGAAGGAACAATGGTGGCTGAACTTGCGTCATATTGCTAAGATTATGTCCCAGCCGGCCCCCCAGCCCGCCTAACCGGAGACGATGCTTTAACGGTCAATTGTGATACACCTGCCTATTTGAGTCGTCGTGAGCCTGTGAAACTAAGTTCGAACTCTTTACGATGGGCTGGATTGAGCCAAACTTTATCCGATTTTTCCTCTATCAAAAAACCAGGGTTAGCTTATAGGGCCGACTTTGCGGCCTGGATAAAGGCTTTTACCCGCACCGGATCTTTATGAAGCGAGCCGGCGAAATTGGTGTGGGTAAAGGAGTCGACTCCCCAAGGTTTGACCCGGTGAATGGCTTCAACAACATTTTCCGGGGTTAAGCCGCCGGCCAGAAAAACGGGGATATTAACCTGCCTAACCAACTCGGCACTGATCCGCCAGTCGTGCACCGATCCGGTGGCCCCGATGCCGGTAAAACCGGTGAGATCCGTATCAAGGATAAAATAATCACATACAAATTGATAGTCTCGGGCCAGACTAACGGCTTCCGGGCCCTTCATAGGGATCGCTTGCATGATCTTCACCGACGGCACGGTTCGACGCAGCACGCTTACCTGAGCCGCCGTTAAGTCGGCGATATCTCCCGAGAGGTGAATGAGGTCGGGCTTGATGGCCAGCACGGTCTCGACAATTTCGTCGAGATCCACGGCAACCGTCAACGCGACTTTCGTGGTTTCTTTAGGAAGCGCAGAAAAAATTTCGCGGCAGGTCGAAAAATCACTCTCGACCTTTAGCCGACCTCGCTCACCCGTTGTCACGCCGATAAAGTCAGCCCCGGCAGCGGCACTCATGATCGCATCTTCGGTAGTTTTGTGGTCGTAGATCTGAACTTTCATAATAGTATAACCGCGGAGTGTATGCGGCTTTGATTTTTTGTCAAAATTAATCGCCACGTCCTCGTCCTCACAGTGTAATTTTAACTATTTCTCTCGTCCGGGCGCAGCTTCGCCGCCGGGTTTGTCCTGGTCCGGTTCGGACGCTCCCTTCGGCGTCTCCTCAACTGACGGTTCTGACCTAGCCCCTTTTTACAGGCCCGTCCGCCGCCGGCGGGTTGACCTGTTTTGGGATGCCTAAGGTAGAGGCTCATCTTCGTCAGGAGCGGCATCGGCTTCTTCGACCGTTGTTTCTGGTGCGTCGGCCTGATCCGCTTCTGCCAGCGCAGCCCGAATCTTTGCCTTGAGTTCAGCCTCAGCTGTACTGGTTCTGTCACGGCCACGCTCTGGTAGCGGTGGCGTAGATGGCACGGATGCTGTTGAACCGGGTCTAAGCGATCCCGGGTTTAGTCTATAGGGACGCGTACCGTACCGAGTAAACATTACGGCGCCTAAGCCGGTCAAGGCCACGACGAGCCCCAAGATTGCGCCAAGGAACCTGAAAACCGGGCCGACGACCGGAATGATGCCGATAACCGGCATGTTACTGATTACCGTTAAGACGATGACCCCCAGCACCGTGGCGATGGCCAAGTTAGGCAAAGGCCGGTCTGTGCTGCTGGCCAGCAGGCGTTCACCCACGAGTTGGCCAATGACGATCCAACCGAGCAGCAGCGCGATACCCAGCAATATGTACACGGCAAAGGGGACTATTGCCAGGCAAATCGTGAATATAAGCAGGGTCAAGGGTATACTGAGCACCGCTGCCAGCACCGCCGTGAGCAAGCCCATCCCAAAACTAACCGGGGCAGCTTGAACTACGGTATCACCAATCGTTTGCATTTGTTCAGGCAAGAAGGCTGCGACCAGCCAGCCTACCAGGGCTAAACCTAAAATCAAGCCAATATTCCAGGTAGCCTCCTCAAAGATATCGACAATCCGGCTAAACCAGATCAGGGAACCGGGTACGTTCGATCTATTTGGAACGGACGGAACCGGAGGGACTAATGATTCGGTCCGGCGGTCATCACCAAGATTATCTAGACTTTCAATCTGTCCCCCTACGACGGAACCGGCGTCACGACTGAAATGTCCCCCGATGACGTTGACGTCACCGTCGACAAACGCGGTGTCATTCAAATGGACATTGCCGCCCAGCACGTTGATGCTGCCGGTGATGCTACCGTAGACCCTTACATTGCCCCCGATAATTAATAGATCACCATCAATTTTGCTCGACTCCTGGGTTTCTACGTTGCCGCCAAACACGACCAGGTTGCCCTGAATGGTTTTGCCTTCTTCAAGGGTAAAATTACTACCAAAGACAAATTGATCGCCAGCAGGGCCTTGGGCAAAGACAGGCGAGGCAAAGCCGAAAAATAAGATTAGAGTAAATGCCAGCAATAAGCGTTTGTGTTTCATCTTTATCACCATCTTACAAATTCAATATTGGTAACGGTTGATTGAGTGGTTGTCTTCTCCGTGCAATTGAGTTGCAGCCGTAAATTATTGATAACTGCTCTCCGCAAACGTTAAATGATCATTTCAACTGCTGCAGGCAAATGCCGGTAAGACGCTCTCATTAGACGCAGCCACAACCAAGCTAACCCCCCTGCGGCGGGTATGGTCAGCCAGAAAACGGGTTGGCTTATCGCAATAAATATAATCTTCAATATGACACTTCCGGCCGCGATCAGCGTCCGAATTTGAAGAATCATTTCGCCAAAAGCTCCCAACCAATAATATAACACCTGCATATCCACGAGAGTGGCCCAGGCGCTGAGCAGGGTTACGCCGCCGATAGCCAGCCCTATTAAGAGAAAGATGAGTGTGCCAACGAACAAGACGCCTAGCCCGGCCCAGACGTGCCAGCGACTTTTAGGGTGATAGGCTGTTAGCCGAGTTTGAAAACGTGCCGGAAAACCCGAAACAGGCTCTAACACCACCACTGAAGCCTGGCGCAGAAACGAATCGACCCGCTGTATGGCCTGGTAGGTTTGATTACAGGCTGGGCATATCGCCAAATGGGCCTGTAATTCAGCGGACTCGGCCGGACTTAATTCATTATCTAACCACAGAGAGATTTTTTCGATAAACGTTGTGTGTTCCATCGGCTTACTCCATCATCAGGTGGGCGTGGCGGTTTCCTGCATTTCTAGTTCCTTACTCATCATTTGTTTGGCTCGAAAGAGCCGGCTTTTTATCGCGCTGACGCTGCTGTCAAGGGTCTCGGCAATTTCATCGTATGACATTTCATGCCAGTATCGCAAGATAATTGCCGCGCGATAATCGGGCGGCAGCGCATCGAGCAAAATATGCACCCTGTCTTGTGCTTCGCGAGTTAGGGCTACTGTCTCCGGTTCCGGTTTACTGTCGGGTAACCAGCGCCACGGCGGCAGATCATCAAAGGAAATGAGTTGATACCGCCGCTGCCTCAGCCGGTCAATGCAGTAATGTGACGCAATCGAGAAGAGCCAAGATGAGAATTTGCGATGGCGCTGGTATGTTTTTATTTTGGTAAAGGCCCGTAAGAAGGTTTCCTGAGCAGCGTCTTCCGCTTCTACCGGATCACCGAGCATGCGATGACACAGGTTATAAACAGGCCGCTGGTAAGCATCGACGAGAAACATAAATGCCGCTTGATCACCGCCTTGAGCCGCCTGGGCCCAGGCTTGCTCCTGAGTTTGCAAGTCAGCCGTAATGTGCTGCGGCACCGGGTGTTCCATTTTGACGGAAGGTGTCATTGGAATTCTCTGACTCAATGTTATCGTATGCATAATGCTCTATTCAATGTCTATTTGTTGCTCGCACCATGCTATACGTGCCATTGTCCGAAAAAGTTGCAGATCATAAATCACAAAGGCACAGAGTATTTTAGCGTCCTCTGTGCCTTTATAGTATTAGCATAATCTAAGCTGCTACCAACCAGGTGGCAGTCACTTCAGCGGGTCAAAATGCGCCCCGAACAGGAAATTCGCGCCTGATATGTCCGAAAAAGTGACTGTCACCTTTCAACATTTGGCACGCGGATTAACATAATAGCTTTGGCTCCTGGACTGGTTAACTCGTCTAAGCCATTAGCGGTAGAACCATGCGCTCATCGGTAGCGTTGAGCGCCGGCCGGCCAGGCAGTGTGCCACGCAAGCTCCACGGTCCTGTCCAGGTAATTTCGACCTCGACCAGGTGGCCCTGCCAATCTCGGCCGCTTTCGTCCTCAAAAAAAACGAGTTTATTGGTGCGGGTACGCCCTTTCCAGCGACCCTTGTGTTTTTCCTCAACCAATATTTCAGCTGTGCAGCCCAAGAGCTTGGCATTGATTTCGGCCACGATCTCCTCTTGAAGCTGGTTCACGGCATCGAGGCGGCGCTTTTTTTCCTCGGGCGGCACATCATCCGGCATCACCTTGGCCGAAACCGTACCGGGACGGAGCGAATACATAGCCACGTGGCAGACATCGAGCTTCAACTCAGCCAGAGTATCGAGCGTACGTTGGAATTGGGCCTCTGTTTCGCCGGGAAAACCAACAATAATGTCGGTCGCAATGGCTACTTCGGGCATACGCCGGCGAATGCGGCCAATAAGGTCGAAATATTCGGCCATACCGTATTCTCGCTTCATGCGCGCCAGAACCAGGTCGTCCCCGGCCTGGTTAGGCACTTCGATGTGCTCGCATACCTTTGGCAATTCGGCCACCGCTTCTAACAGAGCGTCGGTCATATAGTTGGGATGGCTGGTCAAAAAACGTATGCGAGACAAGCCGTCGATGTCATTCAGTACGCGCAGCAGGTGTTGGAGGCGGGGACCGTCAGGCACGTCATAGCCGTAGCGATCAACAATCTGGCCCAGCAGCGTAACCTCGCGCACGCCTTGAGCCACTAGGCTGCGCACTTCGGACCCGATGTCACCGACGGAGCGACTGCGCTCTTTGCCGCGCCGGGCAGGGATGATGCAAAACGTACAGACATGGTTGCAGCCGTAGATAACCGGCACGTGGGCGGTGACCAGGTTGTTCTTTTCGTGTAGCGGTAGAACGAGCGACAGCTCTTCATTCTGCAGCTTGTGGCGGTGGGCCAGAGTGGTCTGCTCGCTTTCGCGGGCCAGCAGCAGGTCGACCAGCGGCCCGGGTTCGCTGGGGGGCATGAATACATCCACGTGGGGGAAGGCTTTGGCCAATTTATGACCACCTTTGACGCCCACCATGCAGCCCATCAGAGCCAGGACTTTATCCGGCTTGGCTTCCTTGAGCGGTTTGAGGCTCCACAAAAAACCAGTCGCCTTATCTTCGGCGCTCTGGCGCACCACGCAGGTGTTCAACACGATCACATCAGCATTACGATAGCTGCCGGTATAGTGGTAGCCCAGCTTTTCCAATTCCGACCCTACCCGCTGCGAGTCGGCGACGTTCATCTGGCATCCGGCGGTCCAAATGTGGTACTTCATAAGGAATGCTCCCTTTGTAATGTCAGCATGCATCATTGTAACAACAGGTTGCTTGCTTTCAAAATTAGATGCCTCGATTTTTGAGTCGAATGGTGTGGTTTATCTGCGCCGGTCAGACTTTCGAGCGGCGCGGCTTTCGCTTAATGTGGTGAGTTATATTATAATTATCGGCCTAACGAGCTTGAATAGGCATCCTTAAAATAGCATGGGCCAATGAAGCAGCAGGAACCATCCATAAATCCAAGCGTATTCCCGCTAAGCCAACATCCTCGCGGGAGTGTGACGAAGCTCCTGAAACAGGGTCTCTTTGTTTACCTCCGCCCTTACTGGAAAGAGCAAGCTGCCTTAGCCGGCACGGTGGTGCTGGCGGTAGCTTTCCACACCGGCTTGCCTTTAAGTCTCAAATATCTGATCGACTCGGCGATCGTTCCCCGTGACGGCCAGAAGTTAAGCTTAATCCTTGGCGGTATCGCTGTTCTATTTGGGCTGTATGCTATTGGGCAGTTTGTTCAAGCTTTCTTTCAGGCGCGCGTTTCGATTGAACTCAAGCGAGATCTTCGCCTGAAACTGTTCAACAAGGTTCAGGCGCTGCCGTTCGATTATCTGGATCAGACGGAGCCCGGCGAAATTACGACCCTCTTTGCCCAGGAATTGCTCACCCTACGAAATACCTTAGTGGACCTGACGGCGCGCGGACTCTATGCCCTCCTTAAGTTAGGCTTGACGGTGTGGATCTTACTTTTTTTGGATTGGCGGTTGAGTCTCGTCGCGGCCCTTATTCTACCGCTAACGACCCTCGTTCCACGCCGGGCCATCAACCGCTCCGCCGCGGCCGATTATGCCGACAAGTATCAAGATGCGCGGGTCGCCTTCGCCGTCCAAGACAGCGTCAAGGCTCAACCCCTTATTCGGGCTTTGGGTTTAGGGAAGCAGGCGAAGGCCAGATTTGCCCGGCTGATCGGCCGGCAAGAAGAGCAAGCGGCAA
>JBFGLD010000298.1:0-6731 GCA_041576335.1 Anaerolineae bacterium
CGTCCCGGCCGGGACTGTCCGACTCCTCTGAAAATAACCCCGTAGGGCGGGGGGCTTGGGGGTAGTTCCCCCCATTTTCATTCTCGTTGCGGTCCCGTAGGGACTGTCGCACTCCCTTGAAATGATGTTACACAGAGCTATCACAGAGAAACACAGAGCAGAAAATCAGAAAACACTGTGTATCTCTGTGCCTTCTCCGCGTTCTCTGCGTTCCTGCTTTTTATTCTCGTTGTCGTTCCATTAGGACTGACGGACGACTAGCGACCGGTGAAGACCTATATTCGCTTGCGGTAATCCTGCAACATCTGATCCATCACCCAACTGGTCCGGGCCGCACTGTTGCCGGTGCTCGGGCAGGTACCCTGGCCGATTAGAGCATCAACCACGGTTTGAATGAGCGGTTGTTGAACGTGCGGCGGATAATCGATAGAAAATTGGGTAGTACCGGCAGGGGTGCTTAAGATAACCGGCTCGGCATCAAACGTAGAAAAGGATAATTTGCCGCGGCTGCCCACAATTTCGGTTCGATCCATTTCGGCGAAGCCGGTAAAACACCACGTACCTACGCCGTGAACACCCGATTCGAACTCAAACGCCGCGCTGACAATATCCTCGGCACGGAATTTTTGGGCTTGGTTAGCGGCAAAACTTTGCACAGCGCGAATGGGGCCCAGCCCGTAATCCAAAAAATCGAGCATATGCGAGGCCAGGTCAACGAAGCGTCCCCCGCCGGCAATCTCCGGAATGACACGCCAGGGCAAGTCTTGAGGATCAAGTTCATCCGGGCGCAGGGGTTGGTAAAGCGTGATAGTCACAAAGCGAACCTCGCCGATGGCCTCGGCCTCGAGCAGTTCTTTGATTTTTAGGAAGCGCGGCAGAGTGCGCCGGTAGTAAGCGACAAACAGCGGCACTTTGGCCGCGCCGCAGGCCTCAATCATCTGTTGACATTCGGCATAATCGAGGGCCATGGGCTTTTCAACGTAAACGGGTTTGCCGGCCTGTGCCGCCAGCAGGGTATACGCCTTGTGCGAAGAGGGCGGGGTAGCGACGTAGACCGCATCGACCTCAGGGTCGTGGATCAGGGCCGCGGCGTCATCGTACCACCTGGGCACGCCGTGACGGCGGGCATAATCTTCGGCCAGCTCCCCGGTCCGCCGCATCACGGCGACCAGGCTCGAATTGGTGGCTTTTTGAAAACCCGGACCGCTCTTGACTTCGGTCACATCGCCGCAGCCGACGATGCCCCAGCGGATTGTTGGCATGATTTCCCCCTGAATCTAAAGTTACTGGCTGGCCATCGCTTGTTCCACCCCGGCCAACTTCAACTCCCGGGCGCGGTGACAGCTGACAAAGTGATTCGCCGAGATTTCTTCCAGGGCCGGCATTTCGGTGCGGCAAATATCAACGACGTAGGGACAGCGCGGATGGAAGTAACAGCCGGAGGGTGGATTGGCCGGACTGGGCACATCCCCTTCCAATGAAATCATCTTTGAGCGAATTCGGGGGTCGGCCACCGGCACGGCCGAAAGGAGCGCCTCGGTGTACGGATGTTTGGGGGCGCTGAAGAGCGCTTCGGTCGGCGCCGTTTCGGCGATTTTGCCGACATACATCACGGCCACCCGGTCGGTAATGTGCTTGACCACGCTCAGATCGTGGGCAACAAACAGATACGTTAGATGAAGTTCTTCCTGCAATTCCAGAAGCAGGTTCAGCACTTGGGCCTGAACTGAGACATCCAGGGCCGAAACCGGCTCATCAGCCACCACCAAGCGTGGCTGCAAAACCAGCGCCCGGGCAATCACAATCCGCTGGCGCTGACCCCCACTGAAGGCGTGCGGAAACCGCTGCATGTATTCGGGTCTAAGGCCGACCAGTCGCAATATTTTCGCCACTCGCTCCGTCCGCTCTTGACGGTTCTTGACCCCATTAACCAGCAGCGGCTCGCCGACGATGTCGAACAGATTCATGCGGGGGTTGAGCGAAGCATAAGGGTCTTGAAATATCATCTGCATTTCGTTCCGCAGAGGCTGTATTTCTTTTTGAGGTATTGTGGCGACATCGATAACCTGATTTTCTTTCGTGCGATATAGTATCTGGCCACCGGTTGGATCAAGGGCTCGCAGAATGCAGCGTGAGGTGGTGGTTTTACCGCAGCCGCTTTCGCCCACCAGACCCAGCGTTTCACCCTCATCAATGAAAAAATTTACCCCATCAACGGCGCGGACGTGTCCGACTGTTTTTCTAAAGAATCCCTTTTTGATGGGGAAATATTTTTTCAAGTTCCTTATTTCTAACAGGGCCTGGATGTTGGGTAATGTCGGATCCACTATAGGTTGTCCTCCACATCGTGGTGTAGAAAACAGCTTGCCGATTGTTTGTTATTGACGGGTTGCAAGCTTGGAAGCCGCCGGTCGCAGATGCCGGCCATAAATTCAGAACAGCGTGGGTAAAAGGGGCAACCGGACGGACGATTAAAAGGGTGCGGGATAGAGCCCTCAATCGTGGGTAATTTGGCCCGAGACTGTGAATGGATGGTAGGAATTGATTTAAGGAGAGCCTTGGTGTACGGATGTTTGGGGTTATGGAAGATGTCGTCGATCGGACCGGTTTCCATCACCCGACCCAGATACATGACGACCACATAGTCGGCAATTTGAGCAATGACGCCTAAATCGTGGGTGATAAAGATAATCGACATATTGTGCTGCTGCTGCAATGAGCGTAGTAAATTAAGCACCTGGGCTTGGGTGGTCACGTCGATAGCGGTCGTCGGCTCGTCGGCAATGAGCAATTTGGGATGGCAGGAGAGAGCCATCGCAATCATGGCCCGCTGGCGCAACCCACCGCTAAGTTCCCAGGAGTAGGCGTCAATGCGCTGTTCCGGGCTGGGCACCCCGACTTCACGCAGTCGCTCGATGGCGATATGCTGGGCCTCTTGCTTGCTCACGGCTTGGTGCAACAAGATGGCCTCGATGATTTGATTGCCAATGGTGTGAACCGGGCTAAAGGCGGCCATCGGCTCCTGCGGGATGAGGGCGATGTCGCGGCCCCGGATGGCCCGCATTTCCTGGCTACGCGCCTCCAATTTGGCCAGATCTACCATTTCAGCCACGCCGGACGAATTGCCGTTTGGCGATTGACGGGCAAACAGGATTTCCCCATCGACAATTTGGCCGGGTTTCTCCACAATGCGCAGGACAGATTTGATGGTCACACTCTTACCACAGCCGCTTTCGCCAACAATACCGACTACCTGGCCCGGATAGACATCAAAGCTGACCCCGTCGACGGCTTTAACCGTGCCCTCGTCGAGTTCAAAGTAGGTCTTTAAGTTGCGAACGGATAGAAGTGGCGCGTTTTTTTGACTGCTCATTCATTAACTCGAATTTGTAACATTTTGACCGACGACGACCGCTGAAACAAATTTTCTGTTGTGGCGGTCGGCGGTCAGCGGTCATATTAACTATAGGGATCGGCTGCATCGCGCAAACCGTCGCCTAAGATATTCAAAGCCAGCACGGTGATAATCACGGCCAGGCCGGGAAGCAGCAACCAGGGGGCCAGGGCCACAGATCGCAGGTTCTGGGCTTCTTGTAATAGCACTCCCCAACTAATAGCCGGCGGGCGCAGACCGAGGCCCAAGAAACTCAGAAAGGTCTCGTTGATAATCATGACCGGGATAGCCAGGGTGCTGACCGCAATAATGTGGCTGGCAAAAGAGGGGACCATATGGCGGAAGATGACGCGCGGCTGGCCGGCGCCGATAAGTCTGGCCGCCACGATAAAATCCTCTTCACGCAGGGTCAGAAACCGGCCACGTACTTCGCGGCCTAGGGTGGTCCAGCCCAGCAGCGATAGAATAATGGTAATGGCAAAGTAGGTTTGTTCTACCGACCAGTCTCTGGGCAGGGCGGCGGTTAGGGCCATCCAAATGGGAATGGGCGGTAGCGATTGCAGTAATTCAATCAGGCGCTGAATAATCATATCCACTGTACCGCCAAAGTAACCGGAAATTCCGCCTAACAGCACGCCCAGGATAATGCTCATGAACACCGCAACCAACCCGATTGAGAGAGATACCCGTGTGCCAAACATCAGGCGAGACCACTGGTCACGGCCCAGCCGGTCGGTGCCCAGCTGGTGAAATTGGGCGCCGCTGTCCGGATTGACCAGCCCTATCAGGTGAATATTAGCGGGGATCAGGCCCAAAATTTCATATTCGTACCCTGTGGCCAAGAGTCGCAGCGGAATTTTTTCGTTTTCATCGGGCACCCACTCCATCATTAAGGTTTCAGGGTTGCGTTGGCCCACGACGTTATACACAAACAGGTTGAAGCCTTCTTCATCATAAAAATGGAGCCGCTGCAGTGGAATAAAGGATCTGACGGCATTGGTTTCGTGAGGGTCCTGGGTGCTGAAAAAGGCCGGCAGCAGGGCAATGGTGGCAATGAAGATAACCACAATGCCGCTAAATAGAGCCAGCCGGTGCTTTTTGAATCGCCACCAGACCAGCTTCCAATTGGGGGCAACGTATATGGCCTCCGCGTCTGCTGCTAGACCAACAAATGCGCCGCCAACTTCGTCCTCGACGGCCGGAGGTTGAGAACCGCCGCCGGATACTGGGGGTAAGGGTTGGTGTTTTACCGTCATAGGCTAAGACTCTTCAAACCTGATGCGAGGGTCGGTCCAGGCCAGCAATATATCTGAAAAAATCGTGCCCAGTACGGCCAGGATCATATAAATAAGGATGATGGCTCCGGCCAGGAACATATCCTGCACAATGAGCGCCCGCAGCAGCAGCGGGCCGATGGTGGGTAAGTTGAGCACCGTGGCTACAATCAAGCTGCCGGAAAAGAGCAGCGGCAAATACCAGCCGATGGTGCTGATCAAAGGGTTGAGGGCCAGCCGTACCGGGTATTTCATAATCAGCTTCCATTCACTCATGCCTTTGGCCCGGGCCATTTCCATATAGGGTTTTTTGAGTTCATCCAGCAGATTGGCCCGCATAATCCGGGCCAGCCGGGCCGTGCCGTCGAGGGCCAGAATCAGGGCGGGCAGCCACAGATGTTTAAGCAAATCTGCCACCCGCGCTACACTCCATTCAGCGTCTACATACTCCGGCGAAAAGAGACCGGTAACGCTGGCGCCAAAGTATTTAAAGGCAACCCACATAAGAATGAGCGCGGTCATAAAAGTGGGGGTGGCAATGCCGATATAATTGAACACCGTAAAGAAATAATCCAGAAAGGAGTATTGATGCGTGGCCGAATAAATGCCAATGGGGATAGCAATCGACCAGGTGATCAAAAAGGTGAACGCGCCCAGCATCAGGGTTAGAACCAACCTTTCCGAAATTAACTCTAAATTAGATTTTCTCCAGTCGAGGGACACACCCAAATCGCCCTGCAGAACATTTCCCACCCATTTGAAGTATTGAATGTACAAGGGTTGGTCGAGGCCGTATTGGGCGCGCAGGGCGTCAATCTGAGCCTGTTCCACGGCCGAACCTGAGGCAGCCAGTTCGGCAATATAGCTGGTCACAAAGTCGCCGGGCGGCGCCTGAATCAGGGCAAAGGCAATAATGGAAAAGATGAAGAGCAGAAGGGGCAAGAGTAGAAGCCGTTTGATGATGTATTGGGCCATAGAAGTTCCCGATAATACCGTGTGGGTCTCAAGGTAAGAGCCTTTCTGGTTCCCAAACTGAGTTTGGGAACCAGAAAAACTTTAGGCTCTGCGCCAAATTTTAACGTTTATTGCGCAAAGAAATACTGCTCTGGGCGGGTATCGCCGGGGGTGCGCAGCGGCCAGTCGTTACCGGCCACTTCCGGCACGTTTCTCAGATTGGCGTTGACAACCACCACACCCTGAACACTGGGGGTCAGGCCCACGGTGCCGATCTCCCAGACATTATCGGCCCAAAGTCTGAACAATTCTTGGGCCAATTCAATCTGGCGGCTACGTGGGGATACCTTGGCTTCGTCAATGATGTCAACAATTTGGGCGATATCGGCCGGCGGCTCCAGGCCTTCGGTGCCGCCACTGGTGTACCACTTGCCATACAGCGGCGCAAAGGTTAGCGCGGGGTCGCTGCGCGGGTCAAACTTAGGCTGGCCGCTGAAGGGGAAGCCGGTGGTGTCTTCGTTCCACATTTCGGCCATCAGTTCATTGGTGGTGCGCATAGAAAAGTGGAGCGTTCGTTCTCTAAGTTCTACGTGGGCCTTAATCCCCACATCGGCCCAGTCCTCGACAACCAGTTGGCCAATAGACGGCCAGTCTACAAACTGTTCCGGGACGACGCCCAGCTCAATATCCAGCGGAGAACCGTCGGGCAGGGTACGGAAGCCATCGGCATCTTTGTTGGGCAGGATTTCGTCGAGCATTTGGTTGGCCAGGTCGGTGTTGTATTCGGTGTACTTAAAGGCGTATTCATCGCCCGGATAGTAGGGATGGAAGGGGGCCGGCACACCCTGGCGGGCTTCGCCCACACCCAGGAAGGCCAATTCCTTGATGGCTTCACGGTCAATGGCATGGGACAGGGCAATCCGGAAATCTTTGTTGCGGAAGAGTTCGCCTTCCGGGCCTTGCCAGGTCTGGTTGAACATCACCACCGCATCGGAGCCGCCGAAGGAGGGCCAGGTAATAACCCGGTAGCCGTTGGCTTCGGCGTTTTGCACCAGGACCGGGAAATTATTCATATCGATGTGCCGCCCCTGCATATCAATTTTGCCTTC
>JBFGLD010000299.1:0-6730 GCA_041576335.1 Anaerolineae bacterium
CCTCGCCCGGCAGCCGGGGCAGCTGAGGCACACGCCGGTCCGGATCGTCTGTGGCGGCCCGCATGTGGGCAATATGCTCGGGGGTCGTTCCGCAACAACCACCGACCAGGCGGGCACCGGCTTCGATAAAGGCCAGAGCGTAATCTCCAAAATATTCCGGGGTGGCCGGGTACATAATCCGGCCCCCAACCCGCTCCGGCCATCCGGCATTGGGTTGGGCCGACAGTCGGGTCCCGGCCGGTAGAAACTTCGCGATGCCTTGGAGGTTGTGCAATATGCCGGCCGGTCCCATCGAACAGTTAATACCGATGATATCTATCGGTAAATCGGCCAGGTGTTCCGCCACCTTTTTAGGCGTATGTCCCAGTGCCGTGCGCCCTTCATCCGTAAAAGTGATCTGGGCTACCAGAGGTAGGTCAGGCGCGACATTGCGGGCAGCGAGAACGGCCTCGCGCAGTTCAAACAAATCAACGAAGGTTTCTAAAATGATCAGGTCGACCTGTGCGGAAACCAGTGCGGCAAGTTGCTCTTGAAATGCTTTTTGCGCGTCGCGATGACTTAATCGCCCCAGCGGGGCCAAGTTTGGCCCCAAGGGGCCAATGGAGCCGGCGATAAAAACCTCCTTAAATGAGGCATCGACGACACGGCGAGCGAGCCTAACCCCGGCCTGGTTGATCTCGATCATTTTGTGGGCCAGGCCCTGCTCAGCCAATTTATAATGATTAGCGCCAAAGGTGTTTGTTTCAATTACCTGGGCCCCGGCATCGATGTAGGCGCGATGAATTTCGGCTATGAGGGCCGGCTGGCTGAGATTGAGTTCGTCAAAACAACGCTCGAAGGGAATACCCTTAGCATAAATCATTGTGCCCATAGCCCCATCACATATCAGGGGTTGGGCCTCAAGTTTTTTGAGAAATTCGTTAGCCATCATGCTATTTTCAGCATTACCTTTCCTTACGTTGACCTGCGGTGTAACCTGTGCTACACTCGCGACCATGCAAATATCATCGTTTGTCGGCTTATGCGCAGGCTGTAAACACGTAAAACCAATTAAGAGTGCTAGAGGAAGTATATTTATTCTATGTAACTTGGCTAGAACCGATAGCCGGTTTTGCAAATATCCGTCTTTGCCGGTTATTCAATGTCGTGGCTACGAACCGGCCAAGCAGAGCGAACAAGCGCAAGAGTAGCGCCCACCCGGCAAACTTGTTTGGTGATAATATAATGATGGATTGATGCGTGTCCTTGCTATCAAACCTTTTCGGCGCGGATTTAATGTGGCTGGGGCCGTGTTCTCATTTTATTTTAACACAACTGGGGTTAAATTTGGGGTGGAAACCTCCCCCTCAGACCAGTTTAGCCCGGAAAATAGTCCTTTACAATTATGGTAGAAATTATTTGTCAAGGGCTGTACGAAACATGGACTTCAATAAATCACGCGGCGCTTCTTAAATTTCAGGTAGGTATGCTTGAGCACAGGCTAAATCCGTTTTTATCTAACCCACTATTTGGTATAATACCAAAGTTGAAAAGATAAAGAAACTGCATGCGGCGAGCTAAAATTTGAAAATAAGAACAATATGGCTGCTTTTGCCGGTCCTGTTTTTAATGTGGTTTCCAAACGTGGCTTATGCCCAGGAACCGGCCGGTAGAAGCGATCTTATCGATTGGCAGGAGCTGAAAACAGAAAAATTTACCATCGTCTACGCCGATCGAGTTGTTGTAAGCGGCATAGATGTAGATTGCGTTTGCGGTATTAAACAAGCGGAATTTTACGCTGAATTCATTGATCACGTCTATGAGGATTTGGTTGTCGTTTTTGGAACCGAGCTGGGATCCGCTGTAAATCTGCGACTCTTCCCAACCGAAGAAAGTTACTACCAAGTTAACCCATTGGCGGAGCGCTTGACCGGCGTGATTGCCCACGCCCTCAACAGCCGCGAAGAAATTGCGATTGCCTTACCCCGCACCGTGCCGCTGACCAACGAAGAATTGGTCAACAACATTCGCCACGAAATGGCTCACCTTTTTGCCTCGCTTTTGTCGGACGGCAAGTTAACAGCAGGCTTTCAGGAGGGTGTAGCCCAATATCTGGAAAAACCCACGGATGCAGCCGGCCAGGAGCCGGCTTTGCTGCGCCAGGCATCTGAGCAGGGGCGCCTGCTCACCTGGGCCGAACTCGACCAGGCCCAGAGAGTCTACAGCGATCCCCAGGTAGCCTATCCCCAATCGCTATCCATCGTCTCATTCTTAATGGATCGATATGGTTTGATCACATTTGCCAAATTTCTCGAGGCGACGGCAACCGAGCCGGGATATCGGAGTGCACTTGAGGTGGCATACAGCAAATCGGCCGACGAATTGGAGGTGGAGTGGCTGGCTTATCTGCCGGAATACTTCGATGGCCGCTGGCAAATCAACGCGATTTATGCCTTTGACCTGAGTGACGTCACCCAACTGGTTGACAAGGCCGCATATAGTGCGGCCGAGGCTCAACTAACCGAAATTATTACACTTTTGGAAGCAACCGATCAAGTTGAAACCCTGGCCCAAGCCGAAGCGCTCTTGGTCCGTGCTCATCAGGGCAGGACAGCCGGAGCTATGGCCGACGAGGCACGCTCAGCTTTGCAGTTCGGCAACTACCCGCTGGCTATTGAACGAGGTAATGCTGCGCTCACAGCATATGAAGCGTTGAATTACCGAGAGCGTATTCCCGAAATCCAAAACTACATCTATCGCGCCGAGATTGGGCTGCAAGCGCTCAATCAGCTCGATGAAGGCGAACGGCTGCTCACTTCTCTCCGCTTCTTTGAATCTGAAACGGAAATCCGCGAAGCTACGGCCGTCTTGCAAACGCTGGGCAATCAACCGGCTGCCCAGCGGGGGGAGACACTCCTGGTCGAGTCCGCCGAACAGCAGAAGCTGCTCGTTTATATTGTGTTGGCGGTTGCCGGGTTGATGGTTATTTTTAACGGTTTACGGCGCATCTTTAACCGTTTTTTGGCCGAGCCGCTTGAGGTGGAATTTACATGAGCCGGCACTCGCTTCAGCCGCCCCTGTTCAGAACGCTGCGGCGCTTGCGTCTTGCTTTTTGGCGGCGCCGCCTCATTCATTGGCTGGTTCGAGCCATTTGGCTAACCCTGCTTGTCCCCGTTGTCGTAATGGCCGGCTATTTTTGGCAAGGCTGGGAAATTCGGGCTCAAGACCTGATCGGTGCCATGCTGGTAGTAGCCGTTTTTTTGGTATCGTGGTCGCTACGTCCTATTCGCCTCAAAAAGATGGTACAGCGATTGGACAATCGTCTTGGCTTGCAAACGCGATTAATTACCGCCCTTGAAGTTAGCAATCCACCTACGGCTGCCGCAGCGAATACCGAAAATCTGGTTGTGCATCGTCTATTGCAAGAGGCGGTTCAACTGACCGTCACTATGCGGTCGCAAATACGATTATTTAACCAGACTTTTTGGCTGGAGATGCGGGCCCTTATTGGGGTTGCGGCTTTACTAAGCGCGTTGATCATACTGGACAGTGTCAGCGCTCGTGTTCCCGATGCCACGGCGGTCGCACTACCGCCGGCCTGGCAAGAACCGACGGCCGAGGAAGTGATCAATCCAGAACCGGAATTGTTACCGCCGCCCTTTCCACCCGAATTGCAGGTGCAGGCCCTTAACGATGCCCAGCTGCGTGCGGCCTTAGAGTCTCTGGCCGACGCGCTGCGCGATCAGGCCAGTACGCGCGCGATTGCCGAATCCCTCGACCGGGGCGATTTGGCCGGAGCTGCCGAGGAAATGCGCCGCTTAGCTGATCGCCTGGGTGACCTGTCCGAAGGAGCCCAAGCCGAACTCGGCGACTCTCTGCGAGAAGCAGCCGAGAATATTGGCGGGGAAGCTCCGATTCTGACCGATCCTCTCCAGGCGGGCGGCAATGCGCTCGAAAGCAGCGACCTGCTGGGAGCCGGCCAGGCTTTGGAGGATTTGGCCGAAGCCCTGGACTCAATTTCCGAAAGTCCGCCGGAAACGGCTCAAGGGGACGAAGAAAGTGAACAAGCGAACGGCGCTTCTCCATCCGAGACCGGTCAGGGTGAAGATGAAGAGGCCGAAGCCGGAACGGCGCCGGAAGATGGCGAATCTCAACAGCAAGAACCGGCTGCCGGCGAGGAAACCGGCACGGGCGAGGGCAGCGGTGACGGTGAGGGCGCCTCCCCGGAACAGCCGAGCGAAGACGAACGCCTGGCTGCCGAAGGACAACCGCTGGAGCTTGAGAGTGAGTTTGAAATGGAAAAGCGGACGCTCCAACCCGCTGAATTGGGCGCCGAGACGGGCGAAAAATCAACCCAGGACTCGCCTTTTGCCCGCCAGCCCTTGAACTCGTCCGGAGATTTAGGTCCGGACCCGTTAAGCTATCCGTGGGAAAAGCGAGAGATTATTCGGAGCTATTTTTCACCATAAGCCGGGTAAAATTGGTAAACCGTGATTGGGGAGTAAGGAGTTACCGGGACCAGGCTACGGTCAAGCCTGCTCTTGCTCAGCGTGGTACTGGGCCAAGTTTCTTAAGTTGACGAGACGCCGTTGTACCGTGAAATGATTTCGTCCTGATTTTTGGGACAGGAACATCAGCCAGCCACGGCCCTCGAAGGTGTGTTTAATTTGGGTAAAGCCGCTTGCAGTAGGCAGAACTTGCCAGCGACTGTTACCGGAAATACCCATGGCCCGGCCATGCCAGGTAATAATTCTCTTGGAAGGATCGAATTCGTTGACTGTGCCAACCGCCTTTAGAATTAGACCGGGAAGGGTTTTTACCGCTAAAATGAATTGCCAACCTTCTCGAACTGGCCCATCGGTGACAACTTTGATGCTTTGGGCAGGGACATACCACTGGGGTAGTCGCCTTAAGTCTGATAATATTTGCCAAGTTTGCTCAGGTGTCGCTCTGACTTCAATCGAGTCGGTAGCGTAGTACACATTTTTCTCCTATGAAAATAGCCGAGGGGTATTTCCGGGGGTACCTTGGACAGGTAGTGCGAAGCCCAGCGGCGGCAAGACCTGGCCCTACATTTTTAGCACCTGTGCCCTATGGGTATCGGTGGCGTAGCAGCGGCACGTGATGTTTTTGTTGAGCGTTGTATTGTAACACAGGCAAAATATGCTGGAAAATTTGGGTAAAGCCATCGTCGGAATCGGGATTATTTTGGTTATTGTTGGCTTATCCCTATGGTTGTTTGCCGATAAATTGAGTTGGTTGGGTCAACTACCCGGTGACATCCGTGTCGAACGACCCGGATTTCGATTCTACGCTCCCATCACGACGATGATTATTCTCAGCATTGTGTTGAGTATCGTGCTCTCGCTTATCGCCAGGTTCTTTCGCTAACGCAGTCTGATCGACGCACTGGCTCAATAATACTTAGCTTCGAGTTACCTTGGCCTGAGCCAGGCCTATGGAAAATCGGAAAATGTCTTTCAACATTTTTAAGCGCAAACCAAAAGCAACCAGTCTCCCGCTCTTCGACGAAGCATTTCTGCGCCGTATGGAGCGACTCAGCTTTCGCACGGTGCCCGTGCTGCGCGGGACGATGTTAGGTGAGCGGCGCAGCCGCAATTTACGTCCCGCTCTTGATTTTAGCGATCATCGTCCTTATGCCCACGGCGATGATCTACGCCACGTTGATTGGCACGCTTATGCGCGTCACGCAGAGTTGTTTGTAAAGCTGGGTGAAGCGATGCAGCATGTTAATGTTCATATTTTTCTTGACAGCAGCCGCTCGATGGCTTGGCAGCCCAGCCAGCCCTATGCTAATGCTTCGTCGGCGGCCGAGTTGCGCCGGGCGACGACCAGCAAATGGGATATGGCCCGGCGGCTGACGGGAGCGCTCAGCTATCTTGGGTTAGCCAGCGGCGAGCGAGTCGAAATTACCGGCTTTGGGCAGAGGCTTGGAGAGAAATTTGGGCCAACTCAGGGCAAGCGGCAGATTATCGCCACGCTGCAATTCTTGTCGCAGCTAAATCCTTTTTTTGCTGCAGCGGCAAGTGACGACCGCGGCGCGGGTTTGGCTGAGAGTTTAGGGGCTTACGCTCGAACCCACCCAAGTGGAGGCCTGATGGTAATTATTTCGGATCTTTTAGATACGGCTGCCTCGATTGAAACAGCCAATGAGGCAGCAGCCTTGGCTGACGGACTGCTTCACGTATCCCCTCCCCGCTGGCAGGTCTTGGTGATGCATTTGTTAACCCAGGAGGAGATGCAGCCAACCTTGGAGGGCGATTTTGATCTGGAAGATATTGAAACGAAGGAAAATCTGCCATTTCACATAGATGAGGCAACGCGCGCCCAATATCGCCTACGGGTACGTCGCTGGTGTGCGGCGCTGAAATCGGCTTGCGCCCGACGCGGAGCAACCTATAGCCAAATTATGGCCGAATGGCCGCTTGAACAGAAAGTCGTGCCCTATTTGCGTCAGCGAGGTCTGCTGCAATGAACTTACTGGTACCGCTGGCACTGGTGGGGCTAATCACGCTCCCGGCAATTATTTTGCTGCATTTTCTACGTAATCGGCGGGAGCAGCTGCCTATCCCCAGCCTGCGGCTGTGGCGCGGATTGCACCAGCGCAAACACGGCGCCTTGCCGCGCAATATCCCGCTGTCGTTGATGCTTATTTTGCAGCTGCTGATCGCAGCTGCCTTAACCTTGGGGTTGGCCCAACCTGTCTTCTCAATCTTGCGGACTCGTCCGC